>CAIWHI010000092.1 GCA_903912435.1 uncultured Bacteroidota bacterium
CCTTTTGGTATACCACCACAATATTCATCACTATAAACAAACTCCTCAACAGAGATAGTCATATCTATTTCGTAAACACCAGGTTTATTCAGGTTACCACATGCAGAAATCAACTTAGTACCGGTTGACCTACCTACGCCTATCTTGGCATATTCTTCACCTCCTAAATTGATAATAGGAACCACAGCAGCAATAGTCTCTACATTATTAACCACAGTAGGGCGCATCCAAACCCCCTGGATAGCAGGGAATGGAGGCTTTAAACGAGGGTTACCACGTTTACCTTCAAGCGACTCAATAAGTGCAGTTTCTTCACCACATATATAAGCTCCGGCACCACGATGAACATAAATTTCACAGTCGAAACCCGAACCCAAAATATTCTTACCTAACCATCCATGGTTTTTTGCCTCTTCAATAGCTTGCTCCAGGATATCTGGTATCCAGGCATATTCACCCCTGATATAAACATAGGTGGCGTGACTGCCCAAAGCATAACTACTAATTAGCAATCCCTCAATGAACAGGTGGGGATGAAACTCCATCAGGTAACGGTCTTTAAAGGTTCCCGGCTCTGACTCATCAGCATTACAAACCAGATGGCGTGGCACACCTTCTGGTTTTGCCAAAAAGCTCCATTTCATACCTGTAGGGAAGCCCGCACCACCACGACCGCGCAGGCCGCTCTTTTTCACTTCTTCCACAATATCTGTTTCCGACATTTTAAATGCCTTTTCAGCAGCGCGGTAGCCACCGTTTTTACGATAGGTATCGTAAAAACGTATACCCTCTATGTGATCGTTTTCTAATAATAATTTTACTCCCATAAAACCGCCCCATTTAAGGACTTTATATTTTCGGTTATTCCTATTTCTCTTAAACTTTTACACTCTGTCTTGCAAATAATACCCAATGTTTCTTTTTCTTCACCCACACCTGCAAAACCTTTAACTTAAACTGCATTGGACTTCCATTCAACACTATATCTACCTCTGCTGTCATCCTCATTGTAGCTGCTTTGTCCTCAACTACCAGTTTTTCCTCACTTGTACTAATCTTTGTATAAGTCAGCTTCCCATTATACAAGTCATTTATTAAATCCCTCTTGGTTTGTATCCATCCGTTTGAATGACCATAACCAATCTCATCATCCAGTAATTCCTTTAATCTTATAGTATCCCTAGCTATTAGTGCTTTATCAAAATCTTTTATGTTTGAGATTAAATCATAATAAGGTGCGTGCTCAGCATGAGCCACAAATTGAAAAAGAATAAAAATTACTACTATAAACCTTTTCAATCCGTTTTGATTTATTATCCGTTTACTAATTCATTACTTATTTAAACTGCAATTCTCATCTCAATTTCTCTAAATCCTATAAAATGGTTTAAAGATTCAGGTTTTTCTTCCTCCAGGCACATTTCTATTACTTCCTGAATATTAGTCATTGCCTCCTCCATGGTTTTACCATATGAGTGACATCCCTTAAATACCGGACAAGAAACTATATAAATATTGTCCTCATCCTGCTCTACCAATATTGGGAAATGATACTTTTTTGTTGCCATATTTTATCTCATTAATCCCTATCCATTACCATTATATAATCCTCCATAGGAGTAAAAAAATAATCAGCCCAGCCACTTTTATGCCCATTCATTTCATCTTCGTTTGGGAAACCAGTATGCTTTACTATTACCTTACATCCTGCTTCATCGGCCTTCATTGTATAATTAACAATTGATGGTTTTGCCTCTTCATCCCAATCACCGGTTTTCCAGGTATAGGAAAGTTCATTGGGGCTGGTTTTCAGTACTTCCCCCTTTGCCCAACCATCAAACATTTCGAACTGGCCACCAGGTTTATTTTCCAGTATTGCTTCACCACCACTCCACTGCCTTATTAGGGTAGCATCAGTGAGCAATTGCATCACCCTTGCAGGTTTGGCAGGTAAAATAAACTCAAGTTCCAAATCGAAATCCATAAATTAATTATTAGCCTGCCCTCTTAATTCTACTATCAATTTATCAATCTTCTCCTTAGTAAGGTGTTCCCTATAGGTTTTGCCCAACTGCATCATAGGTGCATAACCACATGCTCCCAAGCATTCTGCTGGTTTCAGTGTGAACAGACCATCCGGAGTAGTTTCACCAGGACCGATACCTAGCTTTTCTTTGATATAATCTATAATCTGGTCGCTACCGTTCAGCATACATGGCCCGGTATGGCAAACTTCCAAAACATGTTTACCTACCGGTTTTGTATTAAGCATGCTGTAAAAGGTAGCTACTTCATATACTTCAATAGGTAAAATATGTAGTAACTCTGCCACATAGTCCATAACAGGTGTATCTAACCAACCGCCAAACTCACCCTGGGCAATATGCAAAATTGGAATCAAAGCACTTTTTTGTTTTCCTTCCGGGTATCGTGCAATGATCTTGTTTACCTCATTCAATTTTTGTTCTGAAAATTTTATCATAAACAACCTATAATGGAATTGTCAATATATTTCAAGCTTGTGAAAAGTAATGCCTAAGCATCCAACTCACCTGCAATAACATTTAAACTACTCAATGTAATAATAGCATCACTTAGTAAGCCACCTTCTACCATTTCAGGGTAACCCTGGTAATAAATGAAGCAAGGACGACGGAAATGCAAACGATAAGGGGTGCGGCCACCATCACTTATAAGGTAAAAGCCTAACTCACCATTACCGCCTTCTACTGAATGATAAACCTCACCTGCTGGAGCATCTATCTCTCCCATTATTATCTTAAAGTGGAAAATCAAAGCCTCCATTTTCGTATATACATCCTGCTTAGGGGGTATATGGAAATGGTCTGCTTCAGGGGCATAGAATACATTCTTCTGGTCGGGGAATTCGGCTTCGATCTTATTAATTTTAGTTATGGCCTGCTTAATAATACTCAGGCTCTCCCACATTTCATCATTGCGCACCATGTAGCGGTCATAAACATCGCCAACTGTGCCTACTGGTATTTTAAAATCAAAGTCTTCGTAAGATGAGTAAGGTTGAGCCACCCTTACATCGTAATCTACACCTGCTGCACGTAGGTTAGGACCCGTGAAACCATAATTAAGTGCCCTTTCAGCACTTATTGGTCCGGCACCTATACACCTGTCCATAAATATACGGTTACGGTTCAGCAGGTTTTCAAATTCCTTCATCATCTTTGGGAAGGTTTCCACAAAACTGTGAAGCTTTTCTATAGATGCTACCGAGAAGTTCCTTTCAAAACCACCTACACGGCCAATATTGGTCGTAAGCCTGGAGCCACATACTTCTTCAAATATTTCGTAAATCTTTTCCCTAAATTGAAAAACATAAGTAAAGGGAGTAAGTGCACCAGTATCAACCGCAACTACCGAATTACAAACCAAATGGTCGGCAATACGTGATAATTCCATAATGATGACCCTCAAATACTCAACTCTTTTAGGCAGTTTTAATCCCAAAAGCTTCTCAATGGTCATGTGCCATCCCATATTGTTGATAGGAGAGGAACAATAATTAAGCCTGTCGGTTAATGGGGTTACCTGATAATAGGGCCTGCGCTCTGCAATTTTCTCAAATGCACGGTGTATATAACCAACTGTTTGCTCTGTTTTTATTACACGCTCACCATCAATTTCCATTATATTCTGGAATACACCGTGGGTAGCCGGGTGTGTAGGACCCAGATTAAGGGTAGTTGTTTGCTTCTGGAGCGATTCTTCCGAAAGCTTTATATGATGTTGTGTGTGTGTTATCTGATCAGACATTAATTCTGGATTTATTAAATTAACCTATTCATTTGTGCCGGATACTTTTCTATCCAACCTGCTCTGAACTTTGTTTATATTTTGACCAATATTAATTAATACAATTCCTGCCGCAAGACCTAAACCTATAGACCTGTATCGCTCTGACCGTGCCAAAATAGAAACACAAATGGCAATGAGGAGTAAAACATTTGTGGCAAGGTTCTTATACCTATGCCACAAACCAAGCACCCAGGGTTTGTCTTTAAAATACAAAAGTATAAGGTCTTCCATATCAGGTTGTTTTATTGCATTGATTATCCCCTGCCAAACATCTCATCATCTTTATCCCTACGGGTAGGGTCTTCCATTTCGTATTCCTTACGCATAGGGAAGTAATCCATATCATCCACATTCAGGATTCTTACCAGGTTTGGATGTCCAATGAAATTAATTCCAAAGAAATCATATGTCTCTCTTTCCATCCAGTTGGCTGTAGAATACAACTTTGTGGCTGTAAAAATATCTGGTTTTTCAACCGGAACATATGCTTTCAAACGTAGACGAATACCATCAACCATATTATGAAGATGATATACTACACATAGCTCTTCACCCTTCCTTTCAGGAAAATGAACCCCTGTAAGGTCGGTCATGAAACGGAAACGCAATTGTTCGTCGTCAAACAAAAACTGCAATACTTTTAGGTTCATTGACGCAGCTACATTCACAGTTAATAATCCGAAGGGTTCTTCCCAACCGGACAGATGTTCTCCGAATTTTTCAGTTAACCTGTTTTTAATTATTTCGTTTGTCATAAACACTAAATCCGTTATTGGACCTTGCCTGCATTAATATTTAAATACCCTAATTTTATTAAAAACCAATTCCTGCCTTATAAAAGCAGGAACCTAAATTATTGAATTGCGTAACTTTCCATTAGTGACTTGTATACATCACTCGATCTGCGGCGTATACTTTCGTTCTGCACTATATCCTGCAATTTCAAAATACCA
>CAIWHI010000093.1 GCA_903912435.1 uncultured Bacteroidota bacterium
AAGAAAAAGGAGAAAAAAGAGAAAAAGCATAAGAATAAGAAAGCTGCTAAAGAAGAAGAAGCGAAAAAGGACAAGGCCGCGAAAGAGGCAGTCAATAAGGTGCCAAAGTATGTGCCTACTAAGATGAAACCAAGATACCGGATTGATATTCTGGTTACGCTTTATCTTGATGAATTGGCTAAGGCAAAGGGCCGCACAGAAAAAGAGAAAATAAAGGAGAAAGCATCAGCAGGGGTAAGTTTTTATGAGGGTGTCACCATGGCTGCTGATAGCTTGAAAAAGGCGGGGTTCAATATTGATATTTACATACATGATATTACCTCCGTATCCGAACTTCCTGCATCATTAATAGGTAATGGCAAACTGGATTCTACAGATTTAATAATAGGTGCCTTGCAGGCTAAGGATATCAATCAATTCGCGGATTTTGCTAAAAAGAAGCATATCAATTTTGTTTCTGCGCTTTCTGCCACTGATGCCGGGGTAAAAGAAAATCCCTATTTCACCTTGTTACAACCCTCCTTACGGAGTCATTGTCAATGGATTGCAGCTAATATCGCAAGCAATTATACTGATAAAAAAGTAAGCCTTCTTTACCGTACTTCCAATCAACCCGATTCGAATGCATATAAATACCTGATAGGTGATAATAGTAAGAAAAGTAAATTGCAACTTTTATTGTGTAACCAATTACCCGATAAGAAAAGTCTTACAACTATAATAGACAGTACAAAGCCGAATGTGTTGATTGTATCAGTTTTAGATGGTGTATATGCCGATAGCCTATTGCATGCTTTATCTTTAAACTTCCCCGGCACTCATTTTACTGTATATGGTATGCCATCATGGAATGGTATTTCCAGCATTAAAAAAGCACATGCTTTCCCTAACATGAGTATCAATATCACCTATCCATTTAATTTTAGTGCCACCACGGGAATGGTTCCGGTAATTGACAAGAATTGCACAAACGATTATGACCACATTGCCACGGAGCTAAATTACAGGGCTTATGAAACACTGTTTTGGTATGCGGCCTTGCTCAAGAATTATGGCACAATTTTCAATGAAAAGTATAGTGATAATACAGCTGCACCTATAACAAAATTTGAAGTAAAAATGCAATGGGATAAGACCGGTAATATTCTCTACAATGAGAATAATCATATTTTTATTTCTACTTTCGAAGGTGGTGTGAATAGGGTAGAATAGGAAATAGGTATGGTTTCCTTAATTCCTATTAACTAATAGTTTTATTCCAATAGAGTTACATCAATTGGTGCAAAAAAAATGAACAATTAAGCGTTTTTTCTAAAAACTTATCGATACGAAAGTTATCTTTGAGCAAACATTCGATACATTAGCTTATTCAAAACTTATTTATGAAACCGATACGCAATATCTTGCTTACCGCTTTGCTGACCATTGTTGGTTTTTCCTCTTTAATTTATACCGCATGTCATAAAGACAAGTGTGTAAATGTTACTTGCCTGAACCTGGGTAGATGTGATAATGGCGTGTGTTATTGCCCTGTAGGCTATGAAGGATTAAGATGTGATACCCTTAGCCGTAATAAATTTATTTATCGTTTTAATGGTGGCGATAGCTGCCATGTGCCATTAAAGTATAGTCAGTATCATATAACATTTGTAACCAATACAGGTAAGCCAACTGAAATGGTGATGAAAAATTTCCTTAATAATCAGGATGATAGTGCTTTCTGTACTATTTGGGCTACAGACTCTTTCTCATTCGAAGGCAGCAATAATAGCACCACTTATAATGGAATAGGTAAATTGTATCACGATACGCTAAAAATGCATTATACTGTTTACTTCGATACTACTAACTACGGTTGTGTATATATAGGAGGTAGATAATTAACAATATTTACAATAAAAAAGCCTGATGCGTTCATAATGCATCAGGCTTTTTTTATTGGATGCAGAAATGTCTACCCCTCCCGCCATTCCTTCCCGGTCATATTCAGGAATACATCCTCCAGATTAGCTTCCTTCACGGCTTTTGGCCTTTTAAAGCCGGAAGCTATCAAATTATCTATAAGTTGATTAGGGGTACTTAAGGCAATTATTTTACCGCTATCTACAATGGCCACACGTTCGCAAAGTTCTTCTGCCTCATCCATATAGTGGGTAGTCAAAACTACGGTTGCGCCCCTTTCTCTAAGTTGTTTTATAAGGTCCCAAAGATTTCTGCGGGCTTGCGGGTCAAGTCCGGTAGTAGGTTCATCCAGAAATATTATTTTGGGCTCATTAATCAGTGTAGTGGCAATAGAAAAGCGTTGTTTTTGCCCACCAGATAGTTCTTTGAATTTACTTTTGGCTTTTTCTCTTAGGTTCACAGTATCAAGCAATATCAAAGGGTCAACGACCCGGTTATAAAGCCCAGAAAATAGCTC
>CAIWHI010000094.1 GCA_903912435.1 uncultured Bacteroidota bacterium
ACGAGCTACCGCTGCTCTATCTCGCGATATGAGGTGCAAATGTAGGGGGTTGAAACTACACAGCCAAAAATATTTTGCTTATCTTTGGTTTTTCTTTTAAAATGGGGGATTATTTACCAGATTTTTTTTGGATAACATAAATATAACCTATACTTTTGCAGTCCCAAATTAGCCCGGCTGCTGGGTAAGCCATAATTAGGAGGAGGAAGCAAAGAAAAGCATTAATGTTTTAACTTTTAACTTTTGACTTTTAAATTTTGAATTACGTAGTAACCAAAGACCTGCCGGGCAATTGGTTATTATTCACATAAAATTTATTATGGCAACAGAAAACAACCTTCAGGATTATGAGATGATGGTTATCTTCACTCCGGTGCTATCGGAAGAGGATTACAAAAACGCTCAGAAGAAGTTCTCCGACCTTGTAACAAACAATGGCGGACAGATCGTTAACCAGGATGCATGGGGCTTACGCTCATTAGCATACCCGATCAACAAAAAGACAACCGGACTTTACTACGTGTTGGAGTTCAGGGCTAGTACCGATCTTAATGCTAAGATTGAAATACAGCTTAATCGTGATGAAAATGTGATTCGTCACATGATCACCCGTCTTGACAAATTTGCCGTTAAGTACAATGGCAGAAAACGTAATCCTTCACCTGCACAATCTGCGTCTTAAAAACTAGTAACAATGGCTAAGCAAAACGAAATTAAGTTCCTTACCACCCAGAGAGTGGAGAAAAGGCCAAAGAAGTACTGCCGTTTTAAGAAAATGGGTATCCGGTACATCGATTATAAAGATGGAGAATTCCTGAAAAAGTTCTTAAATGAGCAAGGCAGAATGCTTCCTCGCCGTATTACAGGTAACTCGCTGAAATTCCAGCGCAAAGTGTCTCAGGCAATTAAGAAGTCTCGCCAAATGGCAATTTTACCTTATGTTACTGACCTTTTAAAGTAGAAATCATGCAAGTAATTCTTATAAAAGACGTAGATAATCTGGGCTCGGCCCACGAACTGGTACAGGTAAGGCCGGGATACGCCCGCAATTTCCTGATTCCACAGAAATACGCTATTGAGGCAAGCCATTCCAATACTAAAATAATGGAAGAGCGCCGCAAACAGCTGCAGAAGAAAGAAAACAAATTAATGGCTGAAATAGCACAGGTTACTGATGTATTGAAAGCATCGCCTGTAAAAGTTGGTGCTAAAATTGGTATCAGCGGTAAAATATTTGGCTCTGTTACTGCTATACAGATTGCACGTGCGATCCGTGAGCAGAAAGGTTATGAAATCGACCGCCGCCGCATCAGCATTCTTGACGATGTTAAGGAAGCTGGTATGCACAAGGCAAGCGTTGACTTCGGTAAAGACAATGTTGTTGAAATCGAATTCGAAGTAATAGGCGAATAATCTAATTACTCTTTAATATTTTAAGGCCACCTCATTTTAATATGGGGTGGCCTTAGTGTTTTATTGTATTTTTTCATTTGATTTTCTAATCCAACAGCCTCATCACCTGATTATCAATCATCTGAAAGAAATCCTGGGGCTTGTAGGTGCGCCAGTTTGGATTGTCCATAAGATGGATATAGCGGTCAATTTTAGATTTATGGAAGTCGAATTGTGTTTGTTCAGGCATATTTATGGCTACCACCCAGCCACCTTCATCCTTTATATCTTCCCACCACTCTTCATAATAGTCCCTATCGCTACTATGAAAGTTGAGGACATTCTCACAAATAAGTATATACTTGTAAATTCCCTTGCCCACCATAAGGTCTATTACCGAACGTTTCAACTGCATTATGTCATTTTCTACAGCGTCATTCCACTCGCCAATTAATTCAATGATGGCAAAATTTAATTCATAATCTACATACAGGGCTTTGAGGTACAATGTCCTTGACCCAAATTCATCCCATTGAGGGTGGATATAATAATTGTAAACTGTATTTGAGTACTCAAACTCACTATGTACCACCCCATAAAAAGGTGATTGCTCGTCTTCTTCCGAATTATAAAGATGTAGCCAGTTGTAATAGGGTTCTATTTCGTGCATTCTTCAAAGTTAAAAGTAAAAATTCAAAAGTAAAAAAACGCGCGGTTGTGGCACAAATTCAAAAGTGAAAATTCAAAAGTAAAAAAAAACACGCAGTGGTGGTGCAAATTCAAAATTCAAAAAAGTCCTTTCATCAAAAAAGTCAAGATAAAAATCTAGACAGCGTTGTCACCCCTCTCCTTTTTCGGGGAGGGGCTGGGGGGGAGGCAATCAATAGTGAAAAGGCAAAAGTTAAAAGTTAAAACAGGGTTTTCAAATTCAAAAGCTACATTGTTTAGAATTAATTTGACTATAGAATTCTCGTTTTTTTGTATAATATAAAATAGCTAATCACACCTTAAGCATGATTAGCTATTTCTAAAAATTATTTGCACCAAATCTTATCCTACTAATTGCCTATAAGCCATGGCTCCGCCTATTACGTTTACTACATTGGTGTAGCCCGCACTTTCTAATATCATACAAGCCTGAGCACTTCTTCCGCCCATTTTGCAATGAATGATCAATTCATCGTTTTTACGGTCTTCAAGATCTTCCAACATCATTGATGATATCTTTCCTAATGGGATCAATTCTCCGCCGAGGTTATACTCCTGGTATTCTGCCGGTTCGCGTACATCTATCAGATTTATTTTTTCTCCTGAATCAATGCGTTTTTTCAGATCATCTACTGTAATTGTGGTCATAAAATGTTTATTAGATGGGCAAGATATAAATTATCTGTTCAAAAATGCAAAAAGCAATTAGGGATTTTATTAAATGCAGTTAAATAACGGTTCCTGTTGGGTGATTCTTACAGTTTAATGACCTTTTGAGGTGGCCAATTAATGCCTTGTAAACATAAAGTGACTACATACATACCGCGTGTAAGATTAGCAATATTGATTTTTGTACCTGTGGTAGTAGTGCCAGTTAAGAGTGTACGACCAGACAAATCTGAAATCATATAGGTAGCCTCGCCATCGCCAGCAAAATCCAGTTGCACCTCATCGGTGGCGGGATTGGGGCTGATATTTAATATTGATGATTTTGAATTCACATCGCTAATCGCTGTTGGCAATACTAACTGGCCTAGTAATGGGCGCATCATTATTGCGCCACTTATAGATGATGGGTACCAGTTGCTTAAAACCTTATAATAGACATGGTTTGAACCAATCCTGTTCACATCTAGCCCAAAGTATAGGCTATCATTATTGCCTTCGGCGGGCTGGGTGGTGCCTGAGTAAAAGAGGCCGGCAGGTAATACCAGCGGCACATCAAAAATATAATTCCAGAAATGGTTGATGGAATCAACATAACATGGGGTATACAATTCCTGGGTATAAAGCAGCATATCATTGGGTGCGCCATTTATTCCGCCAATAGCAGAATATACATTGATATTGAATGATTTATAAGCAGCAAATGGTATCTGGCGGCCAAAATATATAGACATACCCCGCATGGTATCGGGTTGGTTGAGGTAGTATTCTATGGCAATTTTACCTGGCAGGGTAGGGAAGAGGTCGAGATAGTAACTCTTCTCTGCGGTACCATCATCATATGCCAGATAATTGTCGAACACCATATCCTTTACTACCGTGTCATTTCCTTTTGAATCACTCGGACTTACAGATTCAATATAGTAGGTGTTTTCAAAAACTACTTTAGTATTAAGACCGGGCATTGGTATCGTATTGGCATAAGACAGGAAGTCAATATCCAACAGGCTATGGCCTATTATTGATGCATTATAGGTAGTATCTGTCCTTAGTACCGCTCCATTATTCATGGCTATTGCATGATAGCCATATGTAAAGGGTTGTGATAAGCCATAATTATTGTGAACAGTTGCAAAATAGTGTGATGACCTATAGCCTGCCGGACTAGCCATAAACTGCCTGTAGGGCATAGATGTATAGTCGTTAAGCAGGAATGATGGGTCGGAAGCGAAGCCCAGGTCCGCAATGGCGGTATCAGCTTGCGAACGGTTTCTATCAAGGCGAATATAATCCACATGCCAATCGGCATCAGCCCATTGCATGGCGGCTTTATTTACAAAGCGGAACTGGAAAAAGCTATCGAAGAATAAGGAGTCTGCAATTGGAATCATTACCTGTTTGAATGGCCTTACAGGTTGCAAAGAATCGCTACCATCTAAAGACCAAACCTTGATATACCCTCCATATTTCGTTTTAAAATAAAGCATTAATGAATCTCCATTTTCGGGATAATAAGCATTGCCCTGGGCCTGGTAGAAGAAACTAAAATAAACACTATCGCCGGGAGCCACAATGGCAGGGTCTAAATTGATAGGCTGGGAGGTGAGGCTATCGGCATATCGGTAATTTACATTGCTAAAACTATCATAGGGAATACCATATTTATCCAAACCATCAAAGGTTGCTACTCCCCGTGTAATAGGATTTAACCCCATGGTATTGTTTACATAAACCTCAAAATCAGTCCATCTGCTTGAATCGGGATAAGATTGGTAACCGGTAAAATCCTCGAAAAAGGGCAAATTGAGTGGGGTAGTAGCAGTAGTTGTTTTACGAGCCAGGAAATTATTTGCTATTGACTTTTTAGTAAGAAATGGGTTATGGTCTATATGTCCCACTCTTTCCTGACTATAACTAGAAAAGGGAAATAATAAGGCAAAAATTACCGTTATATAAGGAGCAAATATCTTCACTATTTTTTCTTTGGTTTGTCATCATCCATAACGTCTCTCGGGGCTCTATTATTGCCATGGATTTCATTATCCGTAGGATGTTGCATAATCTGGAGGTCAATAATATCACCGGCCTTAATTCTATTCGGAACCATAGCATCATTATAAGGTGCCGGAGACTGGTTGACTACAATAGCCGATTCAGTATCTGTAATAGTTTCCATACTGCTTGCAGGTACAATTATGTATTGCAGACTGTACTGACCAAGAATTGTTCTTGCTTCATCAATTGTTTTGCCAATTACATCCTGAACATCAAATTGGGTATTACCAAAACCATCACCTATTACCAGGCTTATCTTACTTCCCTGTGGAATCATTTCTCCTGGATTAATAGGTTGGCCATTGTATGATTGGGCAAGGATAGCACCGGCAGCAATGTCTGGTTTATAAGTAGTGTCACCCATCAATAACTTATTGTTTCTCAGTAACATCTCAGCACTACGTAAAGATAAGTTTACCAAGTTAGGCATGGGGATATGCGGAGGTGTCAACATATTTACTGTAAGGAAAACAGTCCTGCCCTCTTTTACCATTGAGCCGGTATCGGGTACTTGCTTTAAAACCGATAATGCCTTGATGGCGGGTTCATATGTAGAATCTACACTAATTTCGAAATGCAAGGATTTGAGGGTAGCGATAGCTTCATTGATGTTCTTACCCCTCACATCAGGAATCTTCACTTCTTCACCATGTTTGGTAATCCAGTGCAAAGTGGCAAAAAACGATATGTATAATACCGTAAATACCAGAAATACCATTAGTAGATGAAACCAAAAAGATTTCCTGAAATTTCCCTTCATAATTGTTTGCTGAGTATAAAAGTAAGGTAAATTAGAGTAAAGTGATTTATGTTTATGAATGTTGTAAAAAATTTATCAATCATTCAATGGGTAAAACTAATCTATGCCTTATTATTCAAACAACCTTCTAATATCTCACCATAAAAATCCTGCAAACTCCTACCCGAAGCCCTTACCTGCTGCGGAACTATGCTATTTTCACTTTGCCCCGGCATAGTATTTACCTCCAGGAAAAATAACTTATTGCTTGAAGCCTGCAAAATAAAGTCCATCCTCACTATGCCGCGGCAATTGAGGTGGCGGTAGATATACATGGCCTTAGATTCCAGTTGCTCCTTAAGGTTATTATCAATTTCTGCAGGGGTTATTTCATTAGTAATACCAGGGGTATACTTGGCTTCGTAATCGAAGAACTCATTCTTACTCACTATCTCAGTCGCAGGCAGGGCATATAAAATTCCTTTCGCCTTGTAGACACCAATAGTTAATTCGCGGCCTTCAATAAATTCCTCAATCAATACCTGATTATCTTCCCTGAATGCTTTTTCGATAGCTGGTAGTAATTCTTCCACTTTTTTCACCTTACTCACTCCCAGGCTACTGCCGCTTTCATTTGGCTTTACGAAAACTGGCAACCTTAATTCATCCAATACTACGCCCATTGAATAAGGCTCGCCCTTAATGAGGTGTACCGAATTAGCTATATTCACCACATTGAAAGCCTTTACTACCTTATTGCAATAGCTTTTATTGAAAGTAAGTGCTGATACAATAGAATTGCATGAGGTGTAAGGAATATCCAGCATGTCGAAATAGCCCTGTATACGGCCATCTTCACCCGGAGTGCCATGTATGGCAATAAATACACAGTCGAACTTTACTTTATGACCCTCAATGGTTAATGAAAAATCATTTTTGTCCACAAAGATTTTCTCATCCTTATGTTCGTGGTACCACTCGTCTTTTACAATGATTATTTTGTAAACGTTGTATAAATCACTATTCAGGTTTTTCTCAATAGTAATAGCTGTCTGGATAGAAATTACGAACTCGCCGGAATAGCCGCCTGCAACAAGTGCAATGTTTTTCTTCATGCTGTGTGGATGAAAATATTAATACTCTCAAAGGTAAGGAATTACGGCCTATGTCAAAATTTTTGAGTGATTTTGGACTTTCTTTAGCATTAAAGTTCACGCAGCATATTATTATTACTCCTTAATAACCTTCTGTGTCAATAACCAACCACCTTCCTCATCATAAAGTGCTATCAGGTAAGTACCTGATGGAAGTAGAGACATGTCAATCTGCTTTGCGGAAGGATATTCAAGCAATTGTTTACCATCTATGCCTGATACCTGGATATGCAGGTTAGAGTTATAGTTAATAAAAATTTTGCCTGTTGTAGGATTAGGGTAAATAATTGGTAGGTTCTTGGTAATTACATCATTGGTACCCAGGATTATGGTATCTAGCCTATAGATGGTAGCTTGAGATAGGCAATTGTTAGTATCCCTAACTATTACACTGTAATCAGCCTTTACGGTAGGCATTATCCTCCATGAATTAGCCCCTGATATCGGAACCAGTGATTTATACCATTGGTAAGAAGAGTAATAGGTGGCTGTCATTAAGTAACCACCACCATAGGTAATAACAGGATTTGGCAATGGGTTTACTTTTACGGAAACTGGTAGGGTAGTCTGGTTACAACCAGCTACTGAAATATGACAAGTATAGGAGCCAGTTACATCGGCATTATAAGTGCTTGAGGTAGCACCAGATATATTAACCCCATTTAGCAACCATTGGTAGGTAATACCCGTGGTAGAAGCTGAAATACCCAAGGATAAATTAACATAACTGCCCCAACAAATATTAAGCCCTGTATGAATTATCTGAGCAATGCCAATTACTGAAACAATGGCAGGAGTAAAGTAGGAATTACTTGAACAACCCGCGGCAGATGTAACACTTACGTAATAGTAGCCAGCGCTGTTAGTAGTATAAGATGAATTGGTAGCACCAGGTATAGCGATGGCTGTAGATATTGTGGGGCCAGAATACCATTGATAGGTATTGCCTGCAACTAATACTGTATTCAATGTTACATTATTGCCTACACAGAAAGTGGTAGGGCCAGAGGCGGTGATGGTTGATACAGGCAGTGGCAACACATTTACAATAAATAAACCAGATGCCGATGTATCTGAACAACCAAGGCCATTGGTTACCTTAACCCTATAATTATGAAGACCTACAGTTGTTGCCACATAGGTAATATTAGTTGCACCTGGAATAATTGTAGTGCCATCAAGCCATTGGTAAGTGCAACCTGCTACAGTTCCAGCTGTTAAAACAACACTGTTGAGGAAGCAGAAAGTTAAAGGCCCTGATGCGGTTACTGTAGCTGTGGGTGCTGCTTGTATAGTAACTGATACGTTAGCAGAAGTATCTTTGCATCCACCAGCGGTAGTTATTTCTACCTTGTAATTCCCTGTAGCAGTTACGGTATATGTTCTACTATTAGCTCCTGGAATAATACCCCCTGCATCAAGCCATTGGTAGGTTAATCCCGGTAAAAAATTAGCTGTTAAAACCTGAGTAGCCGGGGAGCATAAAGTAATAGGACCAGCTGGGAATACAGTAGCAACTGGTGGGGCGGTAATGCCTACTGAAACACCTGTAGT
>CAIWHI010000095.1 GCA_903912435.1 uncultured Bacteroidota bacterium
ATATGAGATTAAAATAGGTATTGAAAAAAGTACTGGAGAAATTGCTGTACTTGATGAAAGAATAATGCTTCTGACCAATAATGATCAAGAATTATCAAATCCTGGATCCCATAACCAGGGGTTGGATACTTTTATTTTCAATAAAAGCTTCAATTCGTCCCCAAAAATAATAGCTGTAAAAAAACATAACTTCAATGCAAACTATACTGTAGAGCCTACAACCTTGATGGGAGGCAGGGATTTGACATTTCTATTTGGCACTAAAAACACAGCACTAACCAATCTGCCCTATGATGAAAACCAATTTCCTACAACCATATGGTTTAAAAATTTATTACTAGAAGGTGTAGACCAAATTGTTTTAGATAGTCTTCAAATGCGCAATCCAAGTGCATCAGGTCAATCGACACTATTTAAAACAAATGGCTCCAATCTGGCCTGGATAATTGAAAATTTAAGGAAAGATAAAAATAGGTTTGAACTTTGGCTGGACCATATCCAGACCGCTTTTCCAGATATAACCGACATTATTACAATAGAAAGAGCAGAGGATAGAAAAAGGTATTTAAAAGTAAAATACAAAAACAATATTGATGTACCCAGTTGGCTTGTTTCAGATGGTACATTGCGGTTTCTTGCACTTACTATCACAGCTTATTTATCTAATTTAAAGGGTATTTTCTTAATAGAAGAACCAGAAAATGGGATTCACCCAAAAGCTATAGAGAGTATGTTCCTATCTTTATCATCAGTTTATAGCTCACAAATACTATTAGCAACCCATTCGTCAATTATTTTGGGAATGGTTGAGTCCAGCCATTTATTATGTTTTGCAAAAACACCAGATGGTGTTACTACTATTGTTTCAGGCAACAAACACCCTAAACTAAAGGATTGGAAAGGCAACCCAAATCTTAATCTTCTATTCGCAAGTGGCATATTATCATGAAAGATATAATAATAGCAGTAGCTGATGTTTATATGGAGAAAGTGCTGGAGGCTTTGCTTCACAGGGTACCTCAATCTTCAGGCACTGCCACCTACACTTATGATATAATTAGAAACCCAGGGCATGATTCAGGCAGCTATAATGATAGCCATGAACTATTGAGACCATTTATTACCCAGTACAAGTTCGCACTTGTGTTGTTTGACCTGGAAGGATGTGGTGCCGAACATAATAAAACACGAGAAGAGATTTCGAAAGATGTAGGTGATTTATTAAATAAGAATGGTTGGGAAAACAGGAATGAGGTCATTGTAATAGAACCAGAATTGGAAAACTGGATGTGGATAGATAACCATCATGTTGCAGATGCAATAGGTTGGGAAGACAACGAATCGCTCTACCAATGGGCAAGAAATGGTGGACACATTAAAAATGACAAATCTAAACCTGATAGACCAAAGGAAACTCTTGAAAAAGCATTGAGAGTTTCCAGAACACCAAAATCAGCCGCCATATACAAAAAAATTGCAGGAAATGTTTCTTATAAAAAGTGCACAGATGAATCGTTTCTTCAATTGATTTCCAAGCTTCAGGAATGGTTTCCGGCTGTCTAGGGATTTTTGATAAGTACAAATAAACAACACAATGAGTACCCAGGATAATTCAATATTAGGGCTTAAAATGCCTACTGACCCAAGATGGACTGACCTTGCTTCGGTTTCGCTTGAGGAAATTTTGACCGACCATGCTTTTTGCGAACAAAAAGCCACTACACAGTGTATATCGCTCATACAGCGCTACCCTGATAAAACTGAACTGGTGAACGCCCTGGCACCAATTGTAACCGAAGAATGGGGGCATTTCAGGATGGTATGGGTGGAAATGAAAAAGAGGGGGTACAAACTAGGTCGTCAGCGAAAGGACGATTATGTTAACCTCTTGCTTCAGTATGAACCGAAAAATGTGCCTGGTGACGATAAATTGCTTCATAAACTAATGATAGGGGCTATGATTGAAGCCCGTAGCTGTGAGCGATTCAGGTTACTAAGCGAAAATCTTGATGATGCTACGCTAAGAACCTTCTACCATAAATTTATGGTTTCTGAAGCCGGGCATTACCGCCTCTTTATAGACCTGGCCGAACTTTATTATCCTGTAGAACAAGTAAGGGCGGCATGGCAACAATGGCTGGCTTTAGAAACAGAAATACTTCAATTGTTATTACCCCGTGGCGACAGGATGCACTAGTTTTTTAAAGTAAAAATTCAAAAGCCCGCGTTTTTTCAAAGTAAAAATTCAAAAGTAAAAATTCAAAAGTCCAGCGTTTTTCAAAGTCAAAAGTTAAAAGCCAATAGTTTAAACACTTTTCAAATTCAAAAGTAAAAATTCAAAAGTTAAACCCTAACTCAGAAGTTTGATTACGTAATCTATCGATAAAACTTAAGCCAGCATTTGTTTTGCTGGTTTTTTGTTGTAGATTTGC
>CAIWHI010000096.1 GCA_903912435.1 uncultured Bacteroidota bacterium
CACAGGATTTGATATAATCATGCGTCAGGCATCCGGGGTCAGGTGTCAGGTGCGGAAAGTTGTCAACTTTTTAAAAGTTGCCAACTTTTGATGCATTCAACGGACAAATGTTGCTTACAGTTGACAACTTTGGCGTAATAGACAAAATAGAGGCTGTGTAGTGGCACTTTTTTTCTAATGGACAAAATAGAGGCTATATATTTTATGGTTTTTAAAAATTCAAATCCGAATTGCTTTATAATTGCATGTTCAGGTGAAGCGGAGGCAAGCTCTGCTGGAGAGCAACTTGTTAAGGATTAGTCTGAACCCATAGATGGAAATGAAGGGAGGCTTTTGTCTCCCTTTTTAATATTTCCAGATTGGTTTATGCCTTAAAAAACTCATCAATAAATTTACGTCTTCTATTAATGCTCAATCCATTGTGGTTCCTTAAACTATTTTTCAGACTGGTAAAAATACCTTCAAGGCAATTATTAGTGTTTGGTATATTTAGTTCTTTAAAGTCTTTATAGACAAATAGATATGACATATTGGCCATGATACTTCTGTAAGCGCTTCTTAGCCTTTTGTGTGTAAAGGTTGTTCTTCCAGTAAGCGGATTTGTTGTTCGTTCGCTAAGAAAACTCTCCCATTTGCTGTTCCAGGATTTGATGCTTATTAAAAAGCCCTGTTTGTCTGATTTAGGCAATTGGCTCACAATTGATTTTAATTCTATTGCAGCTGGCATTTTAGGCCGTCGTGTTATATAACGGGTTATGATAGCAACCTGATGGAAGTGGCACATTTGCACAGGCATTTCCATTGCCTGGAATATACCCCGTTTCCCATCACAAACGAGTGCCAGAACCTTGTAGCCCTGCTGCTGTATCTGCGAGAGCCCTTCTTTATATAAAGCCACCGTCTCGTGTTTTATATATCGCTTATATAGTATGACTCCAGTTCGAGCATCCATGAACACCATAACGCCAAACTGCCTTCCAAAATAGGTGCTGTCCATTAAAACCACACCTTCCTTAGGATGAAAATTATTAAAAGTCACCGGCAACTTATACCCGTCGAGTTTGCGCTGAATAGTCTTAATACTTAAAGAATATCGGATACTGAGTTGGATATATGTTTGTTTGCCATAGACGTATTCTTGCCATAACTGATCCGAAGTTACTCGGTTACCACCGGTGAATTGACAACCACATGAAACACATTTATACCGTTGTTTGCCTTTTTGCAAACCATTTTTCTTCGTGATTTTAGAACCGCACTTGGAGCATGTTTTTTATTCATAACCTTTCAAATGCTCCTAAGATAAATATATCAATGATTTATAAGCTTTTTAGCCTCTATTTTGTCCATTAAGTCCAAATTTCAAATCACCAATCACAACCCTCATTTCTGGTTCTGCCCTGGTTTGTAGAATGTTTTTTTTCTATGTTTCGCAAATCTTGAATCATTTCCGCTTTTATTGACAAGTTGACGATCCCATATTTCTTTTTTCTTCTTTCTGGGAGCAGGTTTTTTATCGGTTTGTGCGACAACACTTAGCACTATGGCCATTGCAATGCATAACGAAAGGATTAATTTGATTTTCATACCATGAAACATTTTTAACATTAGGCAGCTAAGAATTGA
>CAIWHI010000097.1 GCA_903912435.1 uncultured Bacteroidota bacterium
CATTGGTATATATAGAGAGGAACTGACTAGAAAAGGTGAGTAACAACACGCAAATAACTACAGCATAAATAAGACTAAGCTTGCATATTTTCAATATTATCCGCATTACTTCCCTTTGCCTGCCCTGGCCTATTATATTGCTTACCATAGTGTTGCAGGTAGTAGCTAAAGCCCAGGTGCCTACCCCAACAATGCCAAATATATTGCGCAATACCTGCGATGCAGCTAATGATTGCTTTCCCAGATGCTCAATAAAAATGAAAAAGATAAGCCAGCCACCTATACTGAACATAAACTGAACAATAAGCGGGGATGCCACCTTTAGCGTACGCCTCGATAATTCAAAATCAAAATGTCGAAACCTAAAGATATTGTATTCCTTATGTAAGTTGTGGTAGAAAAACATACCTACCATGGTGCAACAATAGAGAATCTCAGAAATTACTGATGCTAATGCCGCACCATTAAAACCCATATTGGGAAAACCCATTTTACCAAAAATGAGCAAATAATCGAAAACAACATTGAATAAGGTAGCAATGAATGAACCATAAATCAGCATTCGTGAACGGCCAATGGCTATAAAAAAGGAACAAAAAAGCTGCGATATTAATAAAAATGGCAAACCCCATACCCTCAAATAAGTATAATTGACACTCAATGCGAAATTATAATTATCACTAAGGCTAAAACTAAATAATAATGGGGTTACCCACAAGGTAATCATCATTAGGCCCAGTGAAAACAATACAGATAGCATGGAACCATTTGAGAGCAACTGTGCAAGGCCACTTTTATCTCCCTCGCCTGCCCTCCTTGCCATCTGTATTTGCATACCACTGCTTAACCCATACCCAATCATAGACAGAATAAGGTAAAACACCCCTGTTATCCCATTCACTCCAAGTTCCCGCTCGCCTAGCCTTCCTAAAAAAACAGTATTGGCAAAAAAACTTAATTGGGGTATTAACAGTGCAAGCGAAATGGGTGCAGCTAAGCGGATTATTTGTTTATTTGATGCTGATACGCCTAAATTGTTCATAGATACTTTTGTTCCGGCAAAAAGCCTTAGGAACCATGATTAATAATAATAGTTTATCCCCCCAGATTCAATAATTTTGCAAATTTATTCTATAATTGCAGGAAAGTATGGCAACAGCTAGTAAAAATACATTCGAGCAGGTTTATAATGTACGCGAAGAAAGCGATTTATCTTCGAAAGTAAGCTATGTCATATGTGCAATTTTACAACGCGGCATAATGGTTGCCGGTTTTAGTGCCACAAAGGAACTACTTATTATTCATTATACCGGCTATAATAGCAATAAGCCTATATGGGAAATTGATTTTTTTGAATACCTTATTTCACAGGAGGTACTATTTGCCAATAAGGAAAAAGTAAAGGCTGTATTTATTTGTACTGAAAAAAACTTTGTGGTGCCTGATGACCTTTATGAAGAAAAGGCAGCAAAAGATTGGTTAAAACGAATACACTATATTGAAGCCCGCGATGTTATAGATGCGTTTCACCTGGAGGATGACAAAGCCCGTTATGTACATGCTGTATCGCAGGGAATATTAGAATTAATTAAAATCAATTTCAGAAAGGCCACGATTCAACCTATGGCCTTATACCAGTTCCGGAATACAAAAAAAATGAGCCTGCAACTGCATGGCTTCATTACCAACGAGCAGGTTAGCATTACGCTACATAATTATAGCCAGCTATTGTGGCATAAGGTGTTCGACTATACATGCGCCGAAGATATCGCATATGGTATCAAGCATTTCTGTATGGAAAATAATATATCTCCATCCAAAATCGCTTTTAAGTGTGATGCTGTAAGTGCAGCCGAATTCGACACCTTAAATGCTTTATCGCAATACTTTCCCGGTCTTAGGTCGGGTAAAGGTGAGATAGAAAACAAGTGGGATGCAACCATATCTTTGGCCCTACAACTTTTTGAATGCGTATAGTAGGTGGCCTATTTGGTGGAAGGAGATTTAGCCCACCAGCCAAAATACCGGCCAGACCCACAACCGAACTGGCTAGAGAAGGACTATTTAATATCCTCAATAATATGCTGGATTTTGACGATCTTAAAACCTTAGAGCTATTTGGTGGCACTGGTAGTATTACCTATGAATTGGCATCAAGAGGTGCTACTAATATGACAATTGTTGAGAGAGATGGTGCAAGTATTGATTTCATAAAAAAAACAACCGGCGAACTTGGCATCAAGGATGAGGTATCCATCATCAAAAATGATGTATTTAAGTACTTAAAACAATGTACTAATTGTTTCAACTTCATTTTTGCCGACCCTCCCTATGCCTTGCAAAACATGGATGAACTACCCAAACTGGTTTTTGAAAGAAATCTACTGATGCCCGGTGGACTATTTGTATTAGAACACCCTCCACAAAACAACTATCAAAACCATCCCAATTTTAGCAGATTAAAAAATTACGGCACAACAAACTTTACATTTTTCACCCAACCCCAAATATAATATGGAGCGCATATGCTTATTCCCCGGAACATTCGACCCTGTGACCCAGGGACATGTAGATGTTATAGAACGCTCAGTGCATTTATTTGATAAGCTCATTATTGGTATTGGCATCAACTCATCAAAACAACCCATGTTCTCTGTGGAACAAAGAACCTTGTGGATGAATGAAATATTTCATAATGACCCACGTATAGTTGTAAGCAGTTATAGTGGATTAACTATAGATTATTGCCATGCAGTTGGTGCAAGATTTATATTAAGAGGAATAAGGTACATAAGTGATTTTGAATATGAAAAAGCAATTGCCGATATGAACCGTATGTTGGCACCCGATATTGAAACAATTTTTCTTACCTGCTCACCATTGTACTCTACCATTTCTTCCACCCTGGTAAGGGATGTGATTCGCAATGGCGGCAATGCCAGCATGTTTCTACCTAAAGAAGTGAAAATTTAAGTCAGTAATAGATTACCCAAATACAAACGGGCTAACACAAAGTAATGAGTTAGCCCGTTTAAATTATAATTACATTCCTAAGGTTTCGCAATATTAAAGTATCCATTATCAATACAGATAATATCCCCCTTATTATTTTTACCCTGAAAATAAAATTCACCCTTGATAAATGCACTATCATTTTCAGCAATATATACTTCACCTGAATTACCTAATGAGCTAATATAGAATTTAGGATTATTATAAGAAAAAGAAGAAAAACTACCAGGCATGCTATCGGTGTACCATGCATAGGTTTCATAGTGTTGGTAACCTAAGCTGTATAAACTAGATGAATAAACACCTCTCATACCCAACATAAGAACGTTGTTGCCTTTTTTTGCATAAATATAATTAAATCCGGTATCAAGTACCCATCCTACAGAATCTGCTACCCATGAATGACCGTTAATAGTAGCACTCACAGGTGTAGTACCTGACCATGAAAATTGACTTGGTTTTAATGGATTTAATGGATTAATACATAAATTGGCATTAGCGGATGGATTTGCAATATAGGCACCATTACTACAAGCATTAAATACCAAAGCCACTGAAACGGCAAGTAAGGTGTAATAAAGTTTTTTCTTCATAATAGATTTTTGTCTTGGTAAAGATACCACCCCTTTTATAAATACAAAATATTATTTTCGGGAAATTTTCCAATTTTGCACCAATACCTCACAAAATATTGCCTGTTGTTAAAAATTTGCATTTTATGCTCTTATTTTTCATTTGCCCAACAAAGACTAACAGGAAAAGTATTAGATGCACGAAGTAAAGAACCAGTTCCTTTTGCTACCATAAAGTATGGCAATAATAATCAGGGCGTTATTGCAGGGCTGGATGGTGAATTCGTAATTCAATCTGATAATTCCGAGGTTCTAATTGAAGTTTCGTGCCTGGGTTACAAAACCACTAATATTAAACTATCTAAATGGCATTTAATTTACCTCGAAAAAAACAACGATAGCCTTACTGAAATAGTGATAAAACCCCAAACAGAAAAAATCAGGCACATAATAGATCAGACAATATTGAATAGGAAAATCAATAACCCCGACAACTACAATTGGTACAGATGTCATGTTTATTATAAAATGATAGCCGACATTTCCCTCCCCGACTCTGTTATGAGTGATACTAGTGCCAGAAATAGAAAAAAACAGGACCTAATTAATAACCAACACCTGTTAATGTCTGAAACCTATAGTATCAGAACCTGGGAAAAAGCAAACTACCTGCAGGAAGAAGTATTAGCCACAAGATTTTCAGGATTAAAGAAAACTGTCTTTGCCAGCCTGGTAACAGATGTACTGCCCTTTCATACTTATACCGATTATATAACCCTAAATGGCAAGGACTATCATAACCCAATATCGAAGGGCTGTTTCACCCATTACAAATACTATCTTATTGAAGAAATTCTTTCGGGCAATGACACAACCTGGATCATAAGTTTTAAACCAAAGACCTCAAGGGCAGATGTGATGAGTGGTAAGGTATATATAAACTCCAGCAGATATGCTATTTCCCAAATTGTAGCCAGGGCAAACGATACTATCCTAAAAATGGATGTAAGAATAGAACAACAATATGCAAAAAGCAAGAATAAAGAAGGCCAGGCAAGGTGGTTTCCGGAACAAATAAATTATGTGATTGACTGGCGACAAATGAACAAAAAAAACAGATTACACAATACATCTTAAAGGCAATTCACAAATAGACTCATTGGAATGGAATAAGAATGAAGATTTCCATTTTGACAAAACCCATACCCTATTGATTGAACCTGAAGCAATTGCATTAACTGATTCTGAATGGGCAAACTTCAGACCCCACCCCATTACCCAAAAAGAAAGAAGAACCTATGAAGCTATGGATAGTCTGGGGGAGAAAATCCATTTAGACAGATTAGTGAAATTGACTTCCAAAATGGCCTTAAATAAATTACCAACGGGTATATTTGATTGGGATTTAAGCCGACTATTCAGCTATAATGTATACGAAGGGCTAAGATTAGGTGCAGGCCTGGAAACCAACGAGCAGCTAATGAAGCATTTATCCCTGGGTGGCTGGGCTGGTTATGGCTTTGGCGACAAACAATGGAAATATGGTGGCTTTGCAGAAATCTATTTTGATAAACACAGGGAATTTTCATTCAAAATGGGTTATAACGATGACCTTAGTGACCCCGGAAGAATCCGGATCCATAAGGACCTTGATAAAAACTATCTAGATTATTACTTGCTTCAAAGAGTAGATGAAACCAGGGAATACTATGGGTTGATAAAGAAAAAGCTGGGTTACTGGAATTTGGAACTTGCTGGCAAACAGCAGGAAATCCTACCCAAATATAATTACGCCCTCGAATATAATGGTAAAGAATATTCTACCTTCAATGCACATGAGGCATCACTTAACCTCCGTTACGCCTATGCAGAGCGAACCGCACCTGTGTTTGGCACCTACTATAGCCTTGGGAGTTTGTACCCTATTGCTTATGGTAAAATCACTTTTGGCCAAATAGATAATGAAAGCTACAAAGCCAATTATACGCAGGCAATAGGTGCTATAGCCTGGAAGAAACACATTAACAGATTGGGCAATACCCGAATATTATTGGAAGGTGGTAAAGTATGGAGTGATGCCCAAATACCGTTAAGCAAACTATTTGCAGGCAATGGATATAAATATGACGCCAAATCGGGTTTTGATGAATCACTTTACACTTTTGGTGGTATGATGACCATATATCCTTACGATTATTATTCTGATGAGTTTGTCAATTTGATACTCAGACATGATTTTGATTGGAAATTATTCAAGTTAGAAAAACAGGGTAGTATTTTGAGTTCTATACCCTATATAGGGCTCCAATACAATATCTTATATGGAACCATGAAGTACCGGCAATATCAAAATCTGGTATCTTTTTCAGTGCCCGACAATTCCTATAATGAGGCAGGCATACTATTAAATAATCTAATAAGATTAAGGACTGGTAATTTATACTACCTTACGTTCCATATAGGCTATTTTTATCACCTTGACCCATCCCAGCCTAAATTTGCAAATCAAAATGGCAAGGTGGTCTTTGGTGTGGGTGTTGAATTGTAATTATTATAGGTGTATAATTACATACTATTATTGGGTAAATAAAGCAAAAACACCAATTCAATGAAGAAAATTCTCAAGTTCGCCGGCTACACCCTATTATCCATAATAGCATTTTTGGGCATCTATTTTATGGCCGTTTGGGGACTATCCAGGGTTACCGTAGATAGGGAACCTAAATCGAAAGAAGAAGTAACCATATATATCAAAACCAATGGCGTACATACCGACATTGTGGTTCCCGTAAGAACTGACCAGATGGATTGGAGCCAGGAAATAAAATACAGCAATACAAAATCGCAGGATAGCAATTTCCACTACCTAAGTATGGGCTGGGGCGACAAGGGCTTTTATTTAGAAACGCCAGCCTGGAAAGACCTTAAATTCTCAGTGGCATTCAAAGCCGTTTTCGGACTAAGCACCACAGCCATCCACGCTACCTACTACGATGCTATGGTTGAAAACGAAACCTGTAGGAAAATCAATATCAGCCGGGAACAATACAGTAGGTTAATCAACTACATAACCTCCAGCCTGCAAAAAGACAATCAGGGACACTTCATCAATATCAAAACCAATGCCAACTA
>CAIWHI010000098.1 GCA_903912435.1 uncultured Bacteroidota bacterium
AATGGAACTGCAATTGCATTTACCGATTCTATTGAATACCTGAATAAAAAATCAACCGGATCGAAAATTATGGCTTCCTCACCTGGTTTTAGGAAGGCCTTACAGGTAAGCCATATACCGAAGGCAGCACTATCAACCGGAAATAAAAGCCCTGGGGTGCATGGTATATTTCTTTTATTGTTAAAGAAAGCACTCATGCTTTCTTTAAATTCTTTCTGTCCCTCAGGGTGGCCATAGCTAAAATACCTGTCTTTGGCATAATTACTTATAGCCTCAGCAATCTCTGGTGCACAAGGGAAATCCGGGTCGGCGGCAGTAAGTGGGATAACATCTTCGGGTACAGATGCCCACCGTAGGTTAAAGGCTCTTTCTTTTAATAGTGGTACATTGATACTACTTTGATTGAACATTTTTAAACATGGTTAGTAATGATTTTCAAGGTTGGGTAACAATAACTATTGTTGTAAATTAATACGATGTCATTAATGCTTCATTAATTTCAAATCGTTAGTATATCCCAATTAATTGTGAACTGTTGTTTTTATCTCTCCATTTATGCTAATTTAACTTTCTAATATTGCAATGAATTTATCTTTTATCAGTGGCTTTACTATAAAATCGGTCACCACCCCTATACTCTTTGCCCGCTCTATATCATGAGGTGATATAGAAGAGGAGAATATGTATATTCTTGGCTTATTTACCACCTGGCTATCCAGTTTCATATATTCATCCAGAAAATCCCAGCCATCCATAATAGGCATACTGATATCAAGAAAAATAATATCAGGGAATAGTTCATTATTATTGATGATGCCTCTCAGATACTCCAAAGCAATATTGCCATCACTAAATTCCTTTAAATTCACTTCCTTTTTTGTCGCAAGAATTGTTTTCTTTGTCAAAAAAAGGAAAAGTTTATCATCGTCAATCAAAAATATATTCGCTACCGGTTTCATAAATAATGGATTTTGAATTCAATAAAAAAGGTAGAGCCTAAACCCGGTGTACTTTCTACCCATATTTTTCCATCCATAGCTTCTACCTGGGTTTTTGTCATAAATAATCCAAAACCCTTTGCATTTGGGTGGTGATGGAATACTTTGCCAATCTTGAAAAAATTCTCCTTATGTTTTACCAGGTCTATACCCAGCCCATTATCTTCTACTGTTAATAATATTGTATTTTCTAATTTTTGTGTCCTGATTTTTATAACCACCTTCCGTTGGGGTGACTGATATTTCAATGCATTGCTCACCAAATTGTGAAAAATACTGAAAAGATATTTTTGAGGGAAATAAACTATTGGCGCCGGCTCAAAATCTACATCTAGTGTAGCTCCACATTTATTAATCTCCACATCCAGCCCCTCTATTGTTCTTTTCAGGCAATCTTCGAAAAGTACATTTTCCGACTTTATTTCAAGGTCTTGCTTTATTTGTATTGACTCAACTAGTTCGTTAAAGGTGGTATGAAGGTTGTCAATAACAGGTTTCAGCTTCATAATCAGCAAATCCTGCTCCTCGGGGTCCTCGGTCTCCTCAATAAACTCCACCAGCATCGACATATTAACCAATGGCCCGCGCAGATTATGCGATACAATATTACAAAAATCAACCAGTTGCGTATTCTGTGTAGATAATTGTTTTACCAGTAGTGTTTGCTTTTCTTCCAGCATTTTTCTGTCGGTAATATCAAGACCCATGCCTATTACCATCGACAATTCCCCTTGTTCATCATGTACCGGGAAAATCCTTCTCAGGTGGGTTATTGTATTCCCATCAGGGTCTACTACCGAATCTTCCCACTTTATTTCCTTATTACTATTCTTTACCTCCAGAAACTGGTTCCTTCTTAATTGGGCCAGCGACTTATCTCTATTACGGTATTCGCAATACTCAAAATCATCCTTACCTATTATGTATTTCCGCAACTCTGGGTCTTTAATGCCCCCTGGGTTTACAAACAAGTACTTATGATTGGGGTCGAAAACAGCAATATCGGTAGGCAGGTGGTTGAGGATATTTTCATAAAACTCCTTCTGCTTATCAAGCTTTTTTGTTGCTAATTTCCTTTCGGTAATATCACTCATAAAGCAGATAAAGTAGTCCTTACCTTTTATTTGTGTTGGCGAAATACCCAATGCACAATCAAATTCCGAACCATCTTTTCTTATGGCGATTAACTCAATAGTTTTATGGGGCACCTGCCCGATACTGCTATTTTCAAAGCTTTTAATCTCGCTTAAATATTGACTATAATATTCTGGAGAAATTAGCGTCTCGTGAAAATATTTACCTACTGCTTCTTTTACAGTCCATTTAAATAATTCCGTAGCCTTAGGATTCCATTGCAGTATTTCGCCTGATGGCTCAATTACAATTACCGCATCAATAGCATTATGGAAAATATTATTAATTTGTTCTTCACTGCCTAGTGCATATTCCTTCTCCAGTTTTATCACCTTATGCCTTAACCTCAATAAAGAAGATGCCTGCCTACCCAATAGTTGCAAGGCTGTAATTTGTTTTTGGGAAAAACCATTAGAAACGGTATCCATTACAGACAAATGACCCAGAATAAAACCATTCTCGTCACTTATAGGTACTGCCGCAAAGAACTTTAGGTGGTGCTGATTATTTCTAAACGGGTGGTTGGCAAAAAGTTCGTGAGTATGAATATCTTCTACCAGAACATACTCATTTGCTATAGATTCATCATGCCATAATTTAGAATATACCGGCAACTCATATAAGTCAATACCATAGGTGGCCTTAAACCACCATCTGCCCTCGTCTTCAAAAGCTATTGTTGAAACAGGTGAATTGCAAATTTGAGCGGCTAATTCAGTGATATTATTATAATCCTCCTCTGTATCCGTATCAAGTATTTCTATTTGATACAGAGCTGCAATTCTATCAGCTTCAATTCCATGTTGGGAGTTAAGCATCATAATGCAACGAAAGACTTTTTGATTCTACAATAAATAGTACAAATATGTAATTTACCTAACAAAACATTTTCACCAAATTTGATGTCAACATTAACAAATCGTTTGCTAATATACACTAATTTATGGAAATAAATAAGCCATTCCAATAATTTTTCTCACCGAAAAATTATGAGGCAATTTGTATCAACTAAATGACAACCAAAGAATGAGGTACTTAAAATTAATTCAATGTTAAGACAAAGGCTAATATATATTATATTTTCTCCACCCTACGCTCATGTCTGCCACCTTCGAAAGCTGTAGCCATAAATACAGCCACCATATTATGAGCTACTTGTGGTGTAACAAAGCGCGCAGGCACACATAGTATGTTGGCATTATTGTGTTGGCGGGCCAGAGCTGCCAATTCATCAGTCCAGCAAAGTGCAGCCCTTACGCCCTGGTGTTTATTAGCAGTCATACATACGCCATTACCACTACCGCATACCAGAATGCCTGCCGCAGCACTACCATCACTTACCATAGTAGCCACCGGATGCGCAAAATCGGGGTAGTCAACACTATCCAGATTATATGTACCCTTATCGTCAACCTGCCAGCCATCAGCTATCAGTTGCTGCTTAATAGCTTCTTTATAATCAAATCCGGCATGGTCTGAACCAATAGCCAATGGTAATGTCTTATTAAAAGTGGCGCTACTCATAGTTTTTCAATTTTAAGCCTGATTTTTTTTACTTCTTTCTACTGCCCTTGCACTGATGGTTACTGAAATCTCAAACAAGATATATAATGGTATAAATACCAGCAAACAGCTAAACATATCGGGAGGGGTAATTATCTCTGCCAATATGAATAAAATAAGGATGGCATACCTCCGCTGGTCTTTCAGAAACTGTGGGGTAATAATGCCTATACGACTTAAGAAATAAACCAGAATGGGCAATTCAAATACCACACCCATAGCTATTATCAGGTTATTTACAGTGTCGTAATAGTTATCGATGGTAATGATATTCTCAAACCGGGGGCTCAACTGGTAATTGCCAAAAAAGTTGATGGTATAGGGAACTACAATAAAATAGGAGAAAAGAACCCCCAGAAAGAACAATAAGGAACACCAAAACACTATACCCTGGGCCATCTTAATTTCTACAGGGCGAAGGGCGGGCTTAATAAACTTCCAAAACTGGTAAAGGACATATGGAAATGCCAAAATGAATCCCAGCATCATAGATACCGAAAGACTCATCATAAACTGCCCCGAAACAGCAGTGTTCTGAAATTTCATCTTAATATCACCCAGGCAAAATCCATCATAATGCATAACCCTGCCCAGGGCGCAAAACCACTTGTAGGAAATAAAATCATTTCGTGCAGGCCCAAGTATGATATAATCGAATATCCACTCAACCTTCACAAACACAACAATGGCCATAATAATAACAGCCAGGGCCGATTTTATGATGTGCCAGCGAAGTTCCTCCACATGGTCAATGAAATTCATTTCAGCCTGCGGATTGCTTTGCCTTGTTTTAAGAAAGTTGTTCAGAATACTCACAATGGTATATTAGCGGGCAAAGTTAATTAATTGCACGGTATTTAAATGGTTAAAACCTAGGTGGGAAACGCATTAATAAGACAAGTTTTCACTTTGTTTTTTGTAATTGTAAACCCGAAGTGTTGATATTATTATAGACCCTGATACCTCAAAATATTAAAACCCCGAAGGGGTGATATTATCTCATAATAAATAAAATAATGTCACCCCCTCGGGGTTTATCATCGTTTATCGCTACTTTTCTACAATAATATCAAC
>CAIWHI010000099.1 GCA_903912435.1 uncultured Bacteroidota bacterium
AGAAAGACAAAACAAAATAAATATAGCAAATATAAATAGTTAAGTTAGCGCCATTACCCTTGGAGAGGACTGGGGTGAGGCCTCTGCATAGCAATCAAATTTTTTATAACAAATTCCCATAAAACAATATTTGTCAATGGTAGAATTGCCGCATCATGGTTTTTTAGCAAATTTTCTAATGATTGGTCATTTTTTATTGGGGGGAGTTTTATGTCAGTTAGGTTATTGCATATTTGCCCAATTGCTTATTAACTGGTAGTTTTGCAACGATGATAGTGATAGATGAAGACCAGCCAATACGCCTGTCGCAATTAGCGCCACATACCAAAGCCGTGATTCAAAGCCATGAAGAAGGTGATTTCCAGTTGACCCTTATGGAGATGGGTTGCATACCCGGTGAACCAATATGGATTGAAATGATAGCCCCCCTGGGCGACCCATTGGCTATCCAGGTGGCAGGTTATTACCTCAGTATCAGGAAAAAGGATGCAGATAAGATATGGGTGGTACCAGTGCATCTGCCATCTGGCGATTAATACCTATCGCTCACTTAGTTTTTTACGGATTCGGCTTATAGTTTCAAGTGTTAGGCCAAGGTAAGTGGCTATATACTTAAGCGGCACCCGCTGCATTATAGATGGGTAGTGGTCAACAAAATAAACATACCTTTCCTCTGCACTCTGCTTCCTGAGCAAATATAACCGCTCCTCACTTCTTATAAAATATTGCTCCGTTATCACCCGGGCTATATAATTAAAATATTCGTGCTCCTTGTAGATATTCTGTAGTTTGGTATAGTGTATACGGGCTATTGTACTTGGTTCCATTGCCTCAATATATTCATAGCCAGGGGTGCGATTGTAAAAGCTATTTACGCACATAGTCAGCCGGTTTTCATCCATAAAAAGCGAGCAAACCTCTTCCCCATCTTTAATGTAGTATTTGCGTAGCAAGCCCTTTACCACAATAAAAATATAGTCGCATACCTGCCCGTCTTTCAATATCATGTGCTTCTTAGGTACTTCAATAATTTCAAAGTCGCGGGTAAGCACCTCCTTTATTTCGTCGGTTATGGGACGAATGGTATTGATGTATTTGAATAGATTTTCGAGCATAATAATCGGCAATGAAGGAATTAAAAATACTCATTTGAATTCAGGAATTCAAATTGTAAAGTTGATTTGCATTTTTGATTTTGACTTTTGTCAAATGCAGATGAAATAGGGCTAATTAATTTTGTGTAATTCTTTCACTAAAATAAATGTTATGAACAATTCAATGTCAGTTTCCGCGAAAATATTGTTTTGGCTCCCACGTATTATCTGCATAATAGCCATCTTATTTATCAGCATGTTTGCCTTGGATGCGTTTGAGCCTGGGCAAACTGTTATGCAGCAAATTGGTCATTTTTTAATACACCTTATCCCATCATTTATCCTCTTATCATTTTTGCTCATTGCCTGGAGGTGGGAGAAAACAGGAGGGGTATTGTTCCTGTTAGTAGGTATTGGTTTTGCGCCATTTATCTATAGTCACAACTATGCTATGAACCATTCAGTAGCTATTTCTTTGTCTATATTGCTGGTCATAAACTTCCCTTTTATAGTAACCGGTGGCCTGTTTTTGGCAAGTGGTATTCTGCGAAGTCGACGCCAGGTGGTGGGGTAAAATGAGTTATTGATTTTCTGTTTAAAATTACAACCTGATTTATTTCCTAAATCAATTTAGCTAAACTCGCAAAAAAAGCTGTCTGACTGCATAAAGCGATCCTTACAGCTTTATTTATTTCTTTGAATTTATACAAAATAGAAAAATCCCTGCTTAATTGGAAAGGAGCCGATATCGGATGATAGGTATTCCAGACCAAAATTTCAGGGATTTTTTCTTTTATCAAAGATGATTGGGGGATAATTCTTTTGTATATCAATCAGATATATAGCTTACAATTATTTTTTCGGTTTTCCTTTTCCTGCGGCCTTTAGCAGTCCCAGTATTAAGCATATCATCATTAGCATATATAGCCCGTTTTTTGAGGTGAACTATAAACTAAAAACGATTAATTGGGGGGTATGCTATGATGGATACTGCTTGTAGCACAGCACGGGGACAAGCCTTTTCCGGAATGTGCGCAATTGCAATAAGTAGAGGAATGTAAAGGATATAGATAGCACCATATTTTCGTTTTTAGATTTAGTTTTTGAACTGTTTTGTCATTAAAATTCATTTTTTGAACAATAGATTACCTGTATTGGCGAACCAAAGTTTATGTTAGCAATATTTTAAATTCAATTTGAAGATTTGTGGTGTAGGTTGTTGTGTGGAATTAGTAGTAGATAACAGTATTACCGGGATGCACTATCAAAACTGTTTGTTATCTGCTAATGTTTTCAAGAATGTTTGTGTATTAATTTAACAAACAAATATGATGCCAAACCTTGTTGTTGGGGAAAATATTTTTTTGAGTGGGGCTAATTAATTTATGCAAACCATATTATGTACAAAGTTTACATCCTCCTGCCCCCTTCGGCTCCCGCACAATGGCTTGGCCACAAGGGGGAATTGCCGCATCAAGATGATTGTGCAATTCTGCGTTGATTATGCTTTTTTATACAAGCGAATTATTCCAAAGCCAAAATCTCTTTAATCAATCCCGGTTTATCGGGCGCGAACCAAATGTACTCAGGGTCTTTTTTAAACCAGGTGAGTTGCCGTTTGGCATAATTGCGGGTGTGCTGCTTAATCTTGTCAATTGCCTCAGGTAGGGTGCATTTATTGTCCAGATAATCGAATAGCTCTACATA
>CAIWHI010000100.1 GCA_903912435.1 uncultured Bacteroidota bacterium
TCTATGAAGATTTCACCCAAAGTACCATCACCATATTCACCTGTGCGTAGGAACAATGCCTGACCACCTACTTTACCCTTGATGGTATATCCACGACGCTTAGCTGGTAATTGCTTACGCTCTACAATGCGGCTTAGTTCGCGTTTCAGTTGGGTATCAGGGCTTGCCTGTACACGACGGTTAACTTCTTCAAAAAGCTCACTCACTGTCAACTTACTCATGTCAACTATCTGGCTTACTTCTTCAGCCACCACTTCTTCCTTAGCTTCTTTCTTTTCCTTCTTATCGCTCTTGTTGCTTAATGGCTGGCTCAGCTTGCTACCATCACGGTAAAGTGCGCAAGCCTTAAGGCCTAATTGCCAACTGAGGAAATAACAATCCTTAATTTCATCAATAATTGCCTCGTTAGGCAGGTTGATGGTTTTAGAGATTGCACCACTAATAAATGGTTGTACAGCACCCATCATACGAATGTGACCATGAGCATGGATAAACCTCTGTCCTTTTTTACCACATTTATTGGCACAATCAAAAACAGAGTAATGCTCTTGTTTCAGGAATGGGGCACCCTCAATAGTCATTGTACCACATACATAATCGTTAGCTGCATCAATTTCGGCATCAGAGAAACCTAATGATTCCAAAAGGTTGAAATCTGGTGCAAAATATTGCTCAGGAGTAAAGCCCAAACGTTGCATGCACTCTTCACCCAGATTGTAATGATTGAATACAAAACCTATTTCGAAAGCACTTTCCACGGAGCTATCCAGTTTTTTCAACTCTTCGCCCATAAAGCCTTTTTCTCTCAGGCTTTGGTGGTTGATGTAAGGAGCACCTGCAAATGTTCCATGGCCTTTAGCAAATTTCACAATTGCATCAACCTGTTCTGGTTTGTAACCCAGTTTCACCAATGCAGCAGGTATACTTTGGTTGATGATTTTAAAATAACCACCACCAGATAGCTTTTTAAATTTTACGAGGGCAAAGTCAGGCTCAACACCAGTAGTATCGCAATCCATTACCAGGCCAATAGTACCGGTTGGTGCGATTACAGTAGCCTGCGCATTACGGTAACCATACTGCTCACCCATTTGCACAGCATCATCCCATGCACGGGTGGCTGCACTTAATAGGTAATCAGGACAATATTTAGCGTTAATACCTACAGGCTTAATTTCCAAACCTTCGAAGGCATCAGCAGCATCATATGCAGCAGCACGGTGATTACGCATTACACGCATCATGTGCTCTTTATTAACTTCATACTTAGCGAATGTTCCTAAGGCAGCAGCCATTTCAGCCGATGTCTTGTAGGCAACACCATTCATGATAGCAGTAATAGCACCAGCAATAGCGCGGCTTTCCTCACTGTCGTAGGCAATACCACTTACCATGAGCATTGAGCCAAGGTTGGCAAAGCCTAAACCGAGTGTACGGTAGTCGTAACTTAACTGGGCAACTTCTGGTGAAGGGAACTGAGCCATTAATACTGAAATTTCAAGTACCACTGTCCATAACCTGGTCATGTATTCAAAGCCTGGCACATCAAACTTGCTTGTTTCTTCGTTGAAGAAACGACGCAGGTTGAGTGATGCAAGGTTACATGCAGTATTATCTAGGAACATATACTCAGAGCAAGGATTAGAAGCTCTGATTTTACCACCCTCGGGGCATGTATGCCATTCATTAATCGTAGTATCGTATTGTGTACCAGGGTCAGCACAACGCCATGCAGAATAAGCAATTTTATCCCAAAGGTCCTTAGCAGGGATGGTTTTCATTGCCTTACCTGTGCTACGGGCTGTAAGTTCCCAATCAGCATTATTTAATAACTTATGAAAGAAGCCATTAGGTACACGGACTGAATTATTAGAATTCTGGCCTGAAACAGTTTTGTAGGCTTCACCCTCATAATCACTGGAGTAACCGGCAGCTATTAAGGCAGCCACTTTTTTCTCTTCTTCAACTTTCCAATCAATGAATTCAAGAACTTCGGGATGGTCTAAGTCGAGACAAACCATTTTGGCAGCACGGCGGGTAGTACCACCACTCTTGATAGCACCAGCAGCACGGTCACCAATCTTCAAGAAACTCATCAAACCACTTGATGTACCACCACCACTTAATTTTTCGCCCTCAGCGCGAATATTAGAATAATTGGTTCCAACACCTGAACCATATTTAAAGATACGTGCTTCACGTACCCACAAATCCATTATACCCCCTTCATTAACCAAATCATCATCAACACTCAGAATAAAGCAGGCATGAGGTTGTGGACGTTCATAGGCATTAACCGAGCGCTCAAGCCTGCCTGTGTTCGCATCAACATAATAATGGCCTTGTGCTTTGCCCTCAATACCATAGCTATTGAACAAGCCTGTATTGAACCATTGAGGAGAGTTAGGTGCACAGCTTTGCATTAATATACTGTAAATCAACTCATCATAAAATACATTTCCATCAGCTTTAGTAGCAAAATAGCCATATTTCTGACCCCAGCTACGCCAGCAATCGGCAAGACGGTGGGCCACCTGCTTGATGGATGTTTCCCTGCCTGAACTGCCATCAGCCTGGGGAACGCCTGCTTTACGGAAATACTTTTGTGCCAGAATATCGGTAGCTATCTGAGACCAATGTTGGGGAACCTCCACATTAGTCATTTCAAATACCTTTTCGCCATTCGGATTACGAATAACTGAGGTACGATAGTCGTATTCAAACATATCATACGGGCTTACTCCATCACGCGTATAGTGACGACTAAAAGAAAGGCCCTTTTTTGTTTTGGCGCTCATTTTTGTATTGATTATTTGATGGTTAAAAAAGACAGTGATATTCGTTTGAGGGAGAGTAAAATTAGGATAAAGAGCTGCTGTTTTGAAAAATAGAAATTCACAAGCCGTGGATAACTGATGAAGTGCAAGCCAGTAAAGAAAAGCATTTTATTTTCTAATATGACGTAAGAAAATTACTTGTTTTTGTAACAAAAAAAGCCTACGTTAGAGAAGTTTATATCA
>CAIWHI010000101.1 GCA_903912435.1 uncultured Bacteroidota bacterium
CAATAATCCAATAATGTTACCTGATTGTAAATCCTGAATTTGATTAGTGATTGCTAATGACCTGTTAGATTTCATTTATCTCGGTTTGATACAACACAAAGATAATATGAATATTTAAGTTAGCACCATTACCCTTGGAGAGGGCTGGGGTGAGGCCTCCAATTAGCTATCAAATTTTGAATCAAGCAACACTAAAAACCACACTTGTCAATAGCAGATGTTCGGGCACCAAAAAACCTAATTCCTCTTATCAATACCCCAATACAATTTCTGCCTCAGGGTCTTCAGGAAATTATGCTCATCGGGCCTTACCAACGATACCTGAAAACTTTCTCGCTTCACTGCTAGCTGCACATTGTTTTTGATAATCTCGGTACGGGCATCGAGAGTACATAAAAACGACTCACTGCGGCCTTCAATTTCAAAGGAGATTACGTTATTGTCGGGCACTACTATTGGTCGGGTATTGAGGTTATGAGGTGCTACAGGGGTTATTACAAAGCTTGATGTTTGCGGAAAAACCACCGGCCCACCACAACTTAATGAATAGCCTGTAGAGCCCGTAGGTGTAGAAACAATCAACCCATCTGCCCAATAGGTATTTAGGAATTCCCCATTAAGATAGGTATGTATTTTAATCATTGATGAAGTGTCCTGCCTGTGGATGGTAAACTCATTCAATGCAAATGGGGCACCATCAAATAATGGCACACTTGAGTCAAGATGCACCAGCGATCTTTTCTCAAGTGTATAGCTACCCCTCACCAGCGACAATATAGCACCTTCTACTTCTTCCTCAGGTATGGCTGCCAAAAAGCCCAGCCTACCAAGGTTCACACCTATCAGGGGTATATTAGAATTGCCTACAAAGCACACCGCATCCAGCATTGTCCCATCCCCTCCCATCGTGAAAAACATATCGGTATGTGGGGGCAGGTCTTTTTTACCGGTAAACACCTTTGGTGGCGTTGGGAATGCTCCATAGGGGCATAGCCGCTCATAAAACTCTTTATAGAAAACAAGGTTGAGCTTGTGTTGGTCGAGTAGTTTAAGGATATGCAGTATGATGGGAACATCCTGTACATCGAAAGTGCGGTTATAAAGTGCGATTAGCATTTTTTCAAAGTCAAAAGTTAAAAGTCAAAACGAACGCCTTGGACGAAATTTCAACAATTATTGTTGATTCCTAAATTTCTGAACCAGAATTCAAAAGTTCCAACGCATTGCATAAGCCAAAAGTAACTAGTATTCAGTAGATAATAATGGGTTTTAATGGATTGTGTAAATTATTGTAATAAAAATAATATTCGACCACTGCTATTCACTGTTGAAATGTACAAATAGCCCTGTTTGGCCCAGGTCATTTTGGGTGAATTCCAGGCGCAATTTCACGTCGTATAGGGTCACAATGTCTAATCCTGCACCGTAACTATACATCAATCTGTTGCCTGTAGTCGTGTGCCAGGGTGCCGGATTATTGATATAGCCCGCATCTGCAAATACTTTTGGGTAGATATGCAGGGGCATCACCGTGAAATATTTTATGGGCAAATGCCAGGTGGTTTTAAATATTTCCCTTTTCAGGTCCAGGCGAAGCAGGCCATAATGGTTGCCATCAGTTACATAATATTCGTAACCCCTTACATAGTCGGTATTAGTACCGAGCCCCCCCCTAAAGTAGTAGGGGACATTGGCCGAAGATAACCTGCCCCTGAAAACCACCGAACTATAAAGTTTATTAGTGATTTGGTTAAAAGTACCTACTTCCAATTGCTCATAAAACTGTGATTCAATACCTGTAAATCCCATCTTTGCCACTGCATTAGATACCAGCTTAATCCCCTTCAGTGAATAGCTCCAGTTATCCACCCCATTGTATTCAAACCGGTAGGATAATTCTAGTAGTTGGGCATTAGTGCTTGCCTTGCTAAAAAAGTCATTATTCAGTTTCACCACAGTATCACCTACATGGTAATCCCTATACATAGCCTGCACTATATGCCTCGACTTATATGCCGGTCGGTATAAATAACTAATACCCGCATCAAACTGCCTGAATATTACTGGCCCTGTATATACACCTACATAAACTAACTTGTCAGAATCGGTATTGAAGTAGGTTTGCCTGCTTTGGGTAATGCTTGCAGATAGCCCCAGCCCGCTGGTTTGGTTATTATTCACATAGGGTCTGGTATAGTTGATGCCTAATTTCTGTGTATAGCCAGCTTCCAGAGTTATGGCCAGTGTCTCCAGATTACCCCTGAAATTTTTGTCGGTGAGGGTAAAACCGGCACTAGCCCGCCTAAGGTCGTGATTTTGTTTCACCCACCATGTATTTATATTACGGTCGGCAAACTGTATTATGGCAGTGGGTATATAATACCAACGCTCTTTCACCTCTATATGCCAGATAATGTCATTGTCCCTGCGCTCAACATTTTGTATTATTTCATTGAATATTTGGAGGTTGAGCAAGTGCAGCTTATTGGCTTCTATAATAAATTTGACAGAGTCGTAGGCAATTTTATCTCCCTCATGTATGGTTAGTTCCCTAAGTATTACACTGGTACGGGTCACTTTATTACCTTCAATCACTATTCTCAACAAGTTCACCTGCGGGCTTAGATCCTGACTTTGGTAATACTTTGACGGCAAGCGCCTGGACTGTTGGCCATTAGCATTTGCGCAGCAAATCAGCAGTAAGAATAAATAGAAATACCTCATTATAGTTCGGGTCACAATATAAAGTGTTTGTGACTGAAAGTGCCATTCCAGTGGGGTTTTATATGCCATACTGTATACATTCACTATATACCCCACTTGCTTTTTGCAGGGATTATTGCTTAAAATAAGTAGCCCCGGCCTTTAGGTCGGGGAATATAATTAATTTTAATTTGGCTTTAGCCGAAATCAATGCAAGTGAGGGATCACAATCTAGATATTTTTAATAAGGTCAATTATTTTTCAGAAAAAAACTATCCCATTCCCTACTTCACCCTTGCCCTCCATGGTATCTCATCAGCCTTATTAATATGGCTAATATACCTGCACAATACAAACAGGTAATCAGACAAGCGATTGAGATAAGGAATTATTAAAGGCTGAACAAATTCCCCTGTTTCATGCATGGCCACACACAGGCGCTCAGCCCTGCGGCACACACAGCGAGCTACATGGCATGTAGAAGAAGCAATATTGCCACCCGGCAATATGAAAGACCTCATTTCGGGCAGGTGTTCGTTCATCTCATCTATGCGCTCCTCAAGCCACGTAATATCGGTATCATAAAGGTCGGGCAATTTCATCTTTACATCCTTTCCTGGGTCGGTAGCCAGTTCTGAACCTATGGTAAACAGCCTGTCCTGTATTTCGCGCAGTTGGTGGCTTATTTCTTCATTTTTAGCCAGGTCGTTCACCATACCAATATAAGAGTTCAGCTCATCCACAGTACCATAACTCTCTATCCTGATATGGTTTTTATATACCCTTAGCCCACCTATCAGGCTGGTACTACCTGTATCCCCGGTTTTTGTATATATTTTGAACATTATTTAAACTCAAAAGTTAAAAAGTAAAAGTTAAAACAGTTTTTGGGTCTATTTTAGTCGAAAGTAAAAAGTATAAAGTAGAAAGACGAAATTGGAAAATAGATAATCATGATAAAGGAGGTTTAGGAATAGAGTTTTCCGAGAGTATATAAAAATAAAAATCTATGAGACTGTGTTTTATAGTGATTTATTCTAGTTGCCCTGGCCTTTAGGCCGGGGATTAGGACTAAAAATAAATTGGCTTTAGCCAAAATTCGCGCGCATGATTCAAGATTTATTGTGCATTACGCTTAATTGCTTCAAAACAATACCAATCTAAAATATACCAACTTCATATTAATGCCCACCAGCCACCATCGGATTCTGATTTGTATCGGTTTCTACATGGCCATCCCTAATCCTTATTACCCTATGGGTATATCTGGCAATATCCTCCTCATGAGTCACCAATACCACCGTATTGCCCTGCTCGTGGATTTTGCCAAATAATTCCATTATTTCTATAGATGTCTTACTATCCAGATTACCTGTAGGTTCATCAGCCAGCAATAGTGAAGGGTTATTAATCAATGCCCTTGCCACAGCCACACGTTGGCTTTGTCCACCCGAAAGCTCGTTGGGCTTATGGTGGGCACGGTCGCCAAGACCCACTTTTTGCAGCATAGCCATTGCCCTTTCTTCCCTTTCCTTTTTGCCTGCTCCCGCATAAATCAGTGGTAATGCCACATTTTCCCATGCAGTAAGCCTGGGCAATAGATTGAACTGCTGAAACACAAAGCCTATCTCTACATTTCTTACATCAGCCAATTGGTCATCGGCCATATTACTTACATTCTTTCCATTAAGAACGTATGTGCCACCGGTAGGAGAGTCCAGACACCCCAGGATATTCATCAGGGTTGATTTTCCCGACCCAGATGGCCCCATGAGTGCCACATATTCATTACTATTGATGAGCAGGTTAATGCCCTTCAATACAGGCAATTCCTGCTTACCCAAATAATAACTTTTGCGGATGTCGTTCAGCCTGATAACTTCTTTCATGTTGCTGCTATGCGATTTCAAAAATACACTTAATTTCAAGTCAAAAGACAAACTCATCTAAACTTTTGAAATTGGTGAGGGATTGGAATACTAAACTCCATGTTCCACATGAGCCTAAGCACTATCCAAAACCTGTCTTTCTACTTTTGTCTTTCTACTTTCTACTAACTACTTTTGTCTTTCTACTTTCTACTAACTACTTTCTACTTTAAAATGGTCTCCTTCCCCAACTGCAAAATAAATCTAGGTCTATACATCACCCGTAAACGTGATGATGGGTACCATGACCTCGAAACCGTATTTTATCCTGTAGATTTAAAAGATGCACTAGAGGTAGTACCTGCCCCAGTCACCACCTTGTACATGAGCGGGTTGCCAGTAGCTGGTACCCAGGCCGATAATTTGGTACTCAAAGCATGGCAATTATTGCACGATTTATATCCAGCCAAAGTCCCAACATTGGAAATATACCTGCACAAGGCCATCCCTATGGGGGCTGGTATGGGTGGTGGCTCTGCCGATGGGGCTTTTATGCTGAGGTTGCTGAATGATTATTGCAACCTCGGCCTTACCGCCAATGAATTGATTCCCCTTGCTTTGAAATTGGGTAGCGATTGCCCGTTTTTTATTCTAAATACGCCCCAGTTTGCCACAGGCCGTGGCGAACTAATGTTGCCGGTTGAAATTTCTTTATCTGCCTATAGCCTTCAATTGGTTTGCCCTAAGGTACATGTATCCACCGCCAAAGCTTTTGGATTAATCACCCCCCGCCTGGCACCTTATGATTTGCAACATATTGCATCCCTTCCTATCGAACAATGGAAAGACAATATTTCAAACGATTTTGAGGCCCCAGTTTTCGGGCAGCATCCCGGATTAGCAGCAATCAAAGCCCAGCTTTATACTCAGGGAGCTATTTATGCATCAATGAGTGGTAGCGGTAGTACTCTGTTTGGTATTTTTCCTAAAGGAGTAAAGGCTGAAATAACTTCTACACTTGAATTTGAAACCTACTATATCCATTAAATTAATTAGCCCAGCTTACCAATATTTCCAAAACATTACCAAATAATAATGTTTTGGATAAGGCAGGCTAAGTACTTTTGCAACAGTTACACTAAAAACAATTTTATGAGCGATACTAGTGCACGTATTATACCTCTGGGTGGCAATCCGGAGCAATCAAATTCAACTAACAGTGAATTGTTGATACCTTTCCGCAGGGGAGATAATTGGGGTTTTTGCAAGCAAGACAAAACCATTGTAATCTCTGCAAAATATGAGAATTGCAACCCGTTTTCAGAGGGCCTGGCAGCTTTTATGCAACACGAAAAATGCGGCTACCTTGATGCTAGCGGCAAAGTAATCATCCCTGCAAAATGGGACTACTGTGGCATGTTCAAAGAAGGATTAGCTGTAGTAGAAAAGAAGAATAAGTATGGTTATATAGATAACACAGGCAAAGAGATAATTGCATTAACTTTTGATGATGCGGAAGATTTTATTGACGGATTAGCCATCGCAGCTAAAAAAGATAAGTATGGCTTTATTGATAAAACAGGCAAAATAGTAGTGCCACTTAAGTACGACCTGGTGACTCCTTTCCATAATGGAATAGCTTTCGTTGCAAAGGGCGATGAAGAGTTTTGCATTGATAAGACGGGTAATGAAGTGCCTTCCCCTGAAACTGTTTATTTTGATGGTTTGGCTTTGGTGTTGAATGATGAGGATGAATTTGGTTATGAAGACGAAAGTGGTAAGCTTGTAATACCACACCAGTTCGAATGGGCTAAGGATTTCTCTGAAGGCCTTGCTGCAGTATGTGTAGAAGATTTGTGGGGCTTCATAGATAAAACCGGCAAAATTGTAATACCATGCCAATATGAAGAAGAAGTTGACGACTTTGCTGGTGGACTTGCAATGGTGGAAGTAGATGGTGAACTAGGCTATATCGACAAAAACGGAACCGAGTTCTGGGATATGTAATCAGAGAAATATTATAAAAAGGGGTTGCCTGGTTTCAAAATCTGGTAACCCTTTTTTATTGCAGTTCATTTTCACTGGCGCGAGTGTTCCGCAGGACCACTTCACTGGCGCGAGTGTTCCGCAGGATCACTCGTGTCTACTAAATAACCCAGTCTGCGACTGGTATTCAAAGTGCAAAAGCCGAAGGTGAACAACAGCCCAATCCCTGTACCGTTGTCAACGGTAATGCGGTAGGCGGTTGCCTTGTTTCAAAATCAGTTCACCCTTTTTTATTGTGGCTCATTAGCCACCAGCAATTGCATCAATAGCTGTATTTCATCAGCTTTTTCCTCATCCCGCTTATATCTGTAACAAAGTGCTAATTCTTCAAGCATTTTATAGATGATGCGCTTGGAAAGGATGGGTGCATAAAACAATTCTGTGCCCTTTACATTAATCTTCTTCAGGTAGGTCTCCACATCCTTTTGGGTGTATATCATACCACTAATAGGGTCGATATAAAATTTTACCTGGTTTATACCCTCAGATTCTAGGCTAAAGAAACTGTGCAGGGTATCGATATAGGCAAATATGAACTGACGAGGCACGTCAACTGCAAAAATTGGGATATCCAGCACATCGCACAGTGCCAGGTAAAGTATACCTATACTGTAGCTATTACCCTGCCTGCTTTCCAGCATCTTGTTTAGGCAGAAGTGCTTAGGCTCACGCTCGGTCAACTCATGCCCATTGAGTTTGTAATAATTATAGAGTATACTGTTGATTACATTTGCCTGCTCAAGCGGGGTGAGGTAATTATTCAGCTCCATCCAAATATTGCGGCGCATGTGCTCAAACTGGGTAAGAATATAGGCAAGGCTAAGATCGGGGTACTGATACCGGGCTATGAGTATGGCCCCTTTCAGCAAGTCAGGGTTTTCAGCCTTACTCCAATTCAAGAAATCTTGCTGTAGCTCATTGAAATGTACCCTGTGTATGAGTAACTCAATACGGCTCTGGATAGATTCATCTATGGTATGTTCCCATAGTTGCTCCAGTTTGGGGATAATCTCTTTTCCATAATCCATTAGCTTATTGGCAACAGTGTCATAGACCTCGCTATCGGGGTCGTCAATTAATCTTAACAATGCGCTTATTTCGTTATTAGACATAGGATTGCCAAATATAAATAGTTAAACCGAAATTGCCCCAAACCTCGCCCCCTGAAATCCAAACACGAAATGCACACCATGGGGATACCCTTGAATAGGGTGCGAAATCAAATAATGAATTATTACCTCTTCACCAACAATGCCCCCGCAAAAGTACCTTGTTCCCCTTGAGATAATTTTATGGCATTCAGCTTCACTACGTAATAATATGTGCCATCAGGCACCATATCACCATTGTTTTGCATGCCTCCCCAATCATTGGCATAATTGCTTTTCTGGTACACCAAATTGCCCCACTTGTCAAATACCTGCACACTATTATTAGGGTATTTATCTATTCCTTCCACCACCCAGCTATCATTTATTCCATCGCCATTGGGTGTTATGGCATCATGTACTATTATACCACATGCCTCTGTCCTAACCCTGAATGTATCGGTTGCCACACAAACCGAATAGGTTCTCACTACAAAGTAAGTGCCGGCATCCGTTACCGTCAGATCATTACCCGTGCTTCCTGTATTCCAGGTATATTGCCAGGTATTGGGTGATTGCACCTGAAGTTTTATTTGGGTAAACGCCTCAGCACAAACCGTGGTATCAGCAGGCGATATCGTAGAAGTAGGGATAATTACTGATAGAGTATCCTTAAATGTGCAGCCATATTGGGATGCTATAAATGAATAGTTGCCTGTTTGCGCAACTAAAAACGAATTAGCATTTGAGCCATCCTGCCAGTTATAACTGACACCATTATTAGGCAAGTAATAGGAAAATGCAGTGCAGGCAACTGTATCAGCAGCGAATGAAAAATGCAGGTTCTTTGATCCATCCATTATTCTGAAACTATCAAGATGTACCAGTGCATCACATCCTTTACCCGATTTACATAGCACCCAATAAATGCCGGTATCAATTATGAGTAATATTGTATCCAGGCTGGTGGTATTCCAATAATACTGGGTAAAGCCTGTACTTGATTGCAATAGGATACTGGAATTAGCGCAAAGAAAAGAATCAGATTTCATTGATGAAGAATCGGAAGGAGGATTATTAATCACCATAAAAGTGTCTGCCAGGTAGATGCACAGCCCATTCCCGGTTACAATATCGGTACCTGCATTATGCACCATCAGGCTATCACTTGTAGCCCCTGTGTTCCATAGGTAATTATCGAAACCTGATGGTGCTTTAAGTAAAAGACTATCTCCAAGACACAATAATTGATTTAGGCTTAATGTGTCAGTGCCCAATTTGTTGTGGTACTTTGCGCCAAACCAATGTTCATAGTAGGAGAGAATACTATCAGTACCATGGTAATATTCAGTTATGCCAATGTCTCCATTCAGAAACAAGTTGCCTTTATAATCGCTTGACAATTGGCAATATTCAGATCCATAGATTCCTAATGTTTTAGCTTTTTTGATATGTCCAATAGAACTAAATCCCATTAAAAATACATCATATTGAGTGGATGAGGCAATAGGCAAAGTGTAATTGTCTACTAAAATATCACTAGCTAGATTACCGCATATCCATACATCATTGCATGGGTCGGTAGTAATGCCTGTTGACCTGGCAGCCTTTTCACTTCTGATATTTTTAAGCCATAACTCATTGCCGCTATTATTAAATTTCACCAGGTAACTGCCATACAATGACCCCTGCATATTGAACGCAGTATCGGTTCCAAAAACGAGATTATTTTGAAATCCGGTAAAGTATAGGTTGCCATCATGGTCACTAGTACAATGTTTCACTGATACACGATTAGAATAATCACTTTGTCTTACCCAAATTTCGCTGCTTGCTGAATCAAAGTAGGCAATAAATGTATGTAATTCTCCTTTATTGGGGTCACTGGCATCTAATACCTGGCCACCATCACAGGTAAAGTCTGGTGATTTAGTACCACCTACCAGGTATATATGATTATCAGGTGTAACAGTCATTCCCATTACAAAATCAAAATCATTTCCGGCCAGGTTTTGAACCCAATGCGGATTGCCATCAGGATCAAACTTGCCCAAAAAAATATCTGTTGAGCCTTTATTCAATAATGTTGTGGTGCCTATGGTAGGGTTATTATTGAAGTTGCATGTTACCACAAAGTTTCCAGAGTTATCAACAGCTAACGAACCTATATTGTTATAATAAACATCTGTATATCTGGGGCTTGCTACTAAATACTCCTTTATCTTAATATTAGCTAAATTATGTGCCCACAAAAAATGGCCATTTGCATCATATTTGGCTACAAAATATTGGGCAAGGCTATCTGCCATTCCATCATTTTCCAGTATGGTATCTCCAATTCCTACAGCGAAATTAAAATTCAGTGCTAAAACATATACATTACCCTGTTGGTCTGTTTCTATGCTTAGTGGCGCAGCAGTTGAGCCGCCAGCCCCCCAAAGGAAATTCCCCATCGAATCATATTTAACTATAAAAAGTTCGCCACGAACTGTGTCGGACCCGAAAACTAATGTATCATGACCATATGTCCAGATAGTAAAACCAGCACTAAAATTATTTCCCCATTTATCGGTTGTATTGCAGTAAGTTATAGAGTAGGCTACACTTTCATTTCGCATCCAGTCCAGATCTTGCGCCCCACTAAAAAGCACAAATAATAAACTAAGAACTGTAAGTAGTGTTTTCTTCATGAGTATGTCTTAAATAATAAAATGCCAGATTTATTTCATGAAACTGGTTGTGTTGCACCCCTAATAGTATAGACGTAAAAACTAGGGATAAGCTTGGGTTTTAGGGGTAAATTAATATTCAATGTTAGCTAAAATTCATCACCCTAAAATCATTTTAATGTCACATGTTTATTATTTAGTCGAACATGAGTAACCCACAAAGGATTTAGGTTGATTAAAGGATTAAAAAACGCTTTTAACGTTTTGCTATTGGGCTTTAATCAAAAATACCCTATTATCCTTATACCTTTGCAATATGTCTTTTTATAAATCGGGAAGGCCATTTGTAATAGCCGGGCCCTGTAGCGCTGAAACCAGGGATCAGGTAATGGAAACAGCCCAGGCCCTAAGCCTCATGGGCATCCATTTGTTCCGTGCCGGGGTTTGGAAGCCGCGCACCAGGCCAGGTTCGTTTGAGGGGAATGGTATTGCTGCACTAAAATGGCTTGCTGAAGCTAAAGAATTATACAATCTGCCCTTCACCGTTGAGGTCGCCGAGCAGGAACATATAGAACTTGCTCTAAAATATGGTGCCGATGCACTTTGGGTTGGTGCCCGTACTACTGTAAATCCATTCCAGGTACAGAAACTAGCCGATGTTCTTAAAGGGATGAATATCCCGGTAATGGTGAAGAACCCGGTAAATCCGGATGTAGACCTATGGCTGGGAGCAATTGAGCGATTCGAAAAAAATGGCATCACCGAAGTTGCGGCAATTCATAGGGGCTTCTCTGGTTATAGCTCGGCAATAGGTTTTAGAAACCAGCCCAACTGGCCCGTCCCAATCGAATTAAAGCGCCGCCGGCCGGATATAGCTTTGATATGTGACCCAAGCCATATTACAGGTAAACGGGACAGGATAGCCGAAGTAGCCCAAAAAGCTATGGACATGCACTTTGATGGACTGATGATAGAAACCCATCCCCGCCCCACCGAGGCCTGGACTGATGCTGCACAACAGGTAACCCCTGCGGCACTAAAGATAATACTAGATAATCTGGTTGTAAGAGATGAATTCACCAGAGATATGACTAGCCAGGTGCAACTGGAATACTTGCGCCAGGTAATGGATAGCCTTGACGATGAGATTATAGATCTTATAGCCAAGAGGATGGAGATGAGCGAAAAAATGGGTGATCTTAAAAAAGCCTGTAACATGACCGTTTACCAACCTGCCCGATGGCGCGAAATAGTGGAAAGCAGAGGTGTGAGAGCCGAAATGCACCACCTATCTAAGGAATTTATTGTGGAAGTGTATGAAAAGATACACCATGAGAGCATCAGAAAACAATTACAGGTACTTGAAGAGGCAGAAAATAAAATAAAAAACTAAATTTACCCCATCAATAAAATTTAACCCTTGGCATTAATACAACATTTAGACGATAAGGTACGCTTCGACCAGCAGGTGGATAATTCATTATCCTATGTTTTACCTTTTATTGAACAGACCCAACCAATAAAAAAAGGCACTACAGTTTTTGAAGTAGGCACTGCAGAAGGTGGGGTACTGTTGCCTTTTATGGATAGGGGCTGCTTTTGTGTAGGGGTAGATCTGGTGCAAATACGTATAGACCTTGCCAAAGGTTTTTTAGCCAAAGAACTCGCCGCCGGAAAATGCGATCTGGTATGCCAGAACATCTATGAGGATTCATTTTACAATAAGTATAAAAATTTCTTTGATGTTATCATCCTCAAAGATGTTATTGAGCATGTTTATGAACAGGAGAAATTCATACCTTACCTTAAAGAGTTTTTAAAGCCCGGCGGGCAGATATTTTTTGGCTTTCCTCCTTGGTATATGCCTTTTGGCGGACACCAGCAGGTATGTTCTAATAAATGGACCAGCAAGATGCCCTGGTACCATATCCTCCCAAGGCCAATGTACAAGGGCCTATTGAGAATGGGGGGAGAATCGGAGATTACCATCCAGGGCCTTATGGAAATTGTAGACACCCAGATTACTATAGAGCGTTTTGAAAGAATAATAAAAAAGAGTGGATTAAAAGTGCTGCACAAACAGCATTATCTCATAAACCCCATCTATAAATTTAAATTTGGCTTACAACCCCGAAAGCAGTGGGCTCCCATCACCTGGATTCCCTTTCTGCGCAATTTCGTAACCACCTGTGTTTATTATACAGTGGGGTAGATGGGTTTTGAAGTGAAATAGTGGCTAAAAATTCTGTCATTAATATCCAGGAGAAATAGCTAATTTTACATTATGAAACAGAAGGTCATAAAATATCAAAGTGACTTGTTCAATCAAGAGGTGACCATTAAGGTGGATGATAGCTTAAATATGCTAAAAGGTAAAATATTGGCACACAATAAATTAATTGCAACAAATAAAGCCTTGAAAAAATTATCCAACAGTCCTGCTGTTCAATTGTAATTTTAATTTATGCATTGATAGCTGATTTTCAATGGTCCTGGCCTTTAGTCCGGTGAAGGAAGGGGTAATATATGTAGCTTTGAGCCGAAATTCCTGCGCTAAAGAAGACTTTAAAATGCTACTATAATAGAGCAAAAACATTTTTCACCACACGAAAATTTACCGAACTACAATTAAGTCCAATTTAGTTTCGTTGATGCCCTGAAAGGGCTCAATATACTAGCCCATGGCATCGCCCTGGGTATCGTGATGGGCAGCTATTGTTAGCCCTGAAAGGGTGCCATCTCATAAAAATAGGTTGTTATTGAAGGATAAAATAAATTTGTAAATCCATATGGCCCTTTACTTAATGACATTACATCCCCTCCCCAAACAAAATAATTCCCCAAAACAAGATTATTTTCTCAAATTCGTGTAACCGGATATCGGATAATCGCGTCTTACTTACACATGCAGGAACAAATAGATGATATTGCTGTGATTCAGCTAGTATTGCAAGGCCAACAATCGGCCTATGCAATGCTTGTGGACCGCTACCAGCAATATGTATTCACCCTTGCATTCCGCTTCGTAAAAAACCGCGAGGTGGCCGAAGAACTGGCCCAGGACGTATTTGTAAAAGCCTACAGATACCTGGCCGATTTCAAAGGCAATAGCAAATTCAGCACATGGCTCTATACCATTGTAAACACCACCTGCCTTAGCCACCTGAGGAAGAAAAAGGAAGAAACAGTATTGCTCGACCATGAAAAAATGGTAGCCGTTAGCGATCATTTCAGTACAGGCGACAA
>CAIWHI010000102.1 GCA_903912435.1 uncultured Bacteroidota bacterium
TATTTAAAAAGGAGTTCATCATCCTTTTATATTTTTGCAGCTCAATTACCCAATAAAATACCATGGCCATACAACGCAGTGCAGCACTTAAATTTATATTCATTACCATCCTTATTGACGTAATAGGGGTAGGTATTATTATCCCTGTACTGCCAGCCCTTATCAGGCAACTAACAGGCGGAGACATATCCATTGCAGCCCGCGATGGTAGCTGGCTATTATTTGCCTATGCCATAATGCAGTTTCTCTTTTCACCCCTTGTAGGTGCACTAAGCGACCAATATGGCCGTAGGCCTGTACTACTTTTCGCGCTCTTTGGTTTAGGTATTGACTATATTTTCCAGGCACTGTCCCCTACCCTTACCCTACTGTTTATAGGTCGTATTATAGCTGGTATCACCGGTGCAAGTTATACCACAGCAACTGCCTATATTGCCGATATCAGCACTCCTGAAAAACGAGCCCAGAATTTCGGGATGGTAGGTGTTGCATTTGGTATTGGGTTTATTATTGGTCCCTCAATAGGCGGCCTATGTAGTACCATAGGGGCACACATCCCTAACACGGGCAATTTCGATTGGTCTGTAAGGCTACCCTTTATTGTAGCAGCTATTTTCAGCTTATTGAATATGCTGTACGGTTATTTCGTCCTCCCCGAATCTCTGGAAAAGGAGCACCGCAGGATTATTGACTGGAAGAAAGCTAACCCTATCAGTTCCTTATTACGCATTCGCCGTTACCCTGTTATTTCGGGTTTGGCCATTTCATTTTTCCTTATTTATCTGGCCTCACATGCGGTTCAGTCCAATTGGGCTTATTATACTATCTATAAATTCAACTGGAGTAGCCTTATGGTTGGCTTATCACTTTCGGTAGTTGGGGTCTTGGTCGCAATAGTACAGGGAGGCTTGATACGTTACACCATTCCAAAACTTGGTGAGAAAAACTCAGTCTACATCGGATTAGCCCTTTATGTGCTAGGCCTTGTCCTTTTTGCCTTTGCCTCCCAAAGTTGGATGATGTTTGCTTGCTTGGTACCCTATTGCCTGGGTGGCATCTGTGGCCCGGCCCTGCAAGGCATCATCTCAAACCAGGTACCGGCCAATGAGCAGGGCGAACTGCAAGGCACCCTTACCAGCCTCATCAGCATCACCTCCATTTTCGGGCCCATAATTATGAACAATATTTTCGCCTATTTCACCAGCCCCAAAGCCCCATTCCTCTTCCCTGGTATGCCATTTATTGCAGGGGCAGTTCTAATGTTGGCCTCCATATTCACAGCTATGCCCTCATTAATCCACTATCATAATACCAAAAAGGCAGAAGACTTGAATAAATAAAGATTGATTTATTACGACTGGCGCGAGTGTTCCAATAGGATCACTCGTGCCTACACAAATCAGCCGGTCTGCGACCGGAATTCAAACGACCAATACTTAAATATTACAAAAGCCCAATAAAGAACATTACACTAAAAAGGCCTAAAAGTATTTCCCAAGATTTTGAAAATTCGTTTTTATACTTATCACCAAAGTCAAATGATGGAAAAATTGCGGTCAGACCGCTTTCCGCGGTCAGACCGCAATTTTTGTCTCGCTGATCACTAAACTACAAATGAAAACATCACCTCTTCCACCTAACCCTGAAAACAATCGCCCAAATTTTAACTTTTCAAAATCGTGCCTCATAATTTCCACTTTGGGTATTAGATATTACTTTTGAAGCTTAATCACTAATACGTTTTATAAATGAAAAATATTTCTGTAGTTCTGGGCTCTTTATCGGTAGTAGGAGCTTTGTTTTTCTTAGGTTCTTGCAATAACCAACCCAAAGCCGCTCCTGCCTCAACCGCTACCCCTACTGCTGATGCCACGTCGGGTAGCAATAGTGGCAAGGTGGCCTGGGTGAACATCGATACGCTTGAAGCTAAGTATGAATTCCTGAAAAAAAACCAGGACGATTTCAAAGCTAAACAAGAGCAAATGGAAGGCGAACTGCAACGCTCTTATGCCCAGATGCAGGCTGACGCTGAAGAAGTACAGAAAAAAGCACAGGCAAATAACCTGACCCAAACAGAATACGAAAATGCAAGAAAACGCCTGGACCAGATGCAAAAAAGCCTCGAAACCCGCAGGCAGGCTCTTACTGATGAATTGCTAAAGCAAAAAGAGGACTTTAGTAAGAAACTAAAAGGCAAGTTGGATGCCTTCCTGGAGGATTATAACAAAACCAAACACTACGATTATATCCTCTCTTACTCTAGTGCCGGCTCCCCAATTCTGTATAAGAACAATGCCCTGGAAATCACCAAAGAAGTAATAGATGGCATGAATGCACAGGAAAAGAATGAAGCAGCAAAAACTGGTAAATAATCAGGTCAGAAAAAATTGAGTAATGTTTTTGGTTCCTAGCGGTCTCTACCATATAAGAACCAAAAACATTAAATAATTTTACTACTTTGCTTCAAAAATAACCACTTGAATAATAGCATAGAAAGCAACACTCAAAAAGAAGGTTCATTCAGCCGCTCATTAACATTGCTCGATGGAGCATTGCTGGTTATCGGGTCAATGATAGGCTCAGGAATATTTATTGTCAGTGCCGATATTGCCCGCTCGGTGGGTAGTGCCGGATGGCTGGTGGTGGTTTGGCTTATCTCAGGCTTTATAACACTTACAGCTGCCCTTAGCTATGGCGAACTGAGCGGCATGTATCCCCAGGCAGGTGGCCAGTATGTTTATCTGCGTGAGGCGTTTGGCAAGTTGTATGGCTTCCTGTATGGTTGGTCTTTTTTTGCTGTTATCCAAACAGGCACAATTGCCGCAGTAGGAGTAGCTTTTGGCAAGTTTGCCGGCTACCTAAATCCTTCACTTGGGGATGAAAATATCCTGTTTCAATCGGGTGCCTATCATATTTCTGCCGCCCAGGTGGTAGGTATTGGTACCATTGTATTCCTTACCTTTCTCAATACGCTAGGGGTTAAAAGCGGTAAGTGGATTCAATTCTTCTTCACATTCGCCAAGATAGCCGCCATGGCTGCCCTCATCATCTTTGGCTTTAGCTTTTTCTCCGACCATTCCATTTGGGCCATGAACTGGCAAGATGCATGGCAGGCCAAGAAAATAAGCAAGGACGTAGGAGTAATTACCCACGAAAGCCTTTCTGGTGCAACACTTATAGTAGCCATATGCGTAGCCATGGTGGGTGCATTATTCTCCAGCGATGCATGGAACAGCGTAACCTTCATTGCAGGTGAAATTCGCAAGCCCGAGCGCAATATAGGCCTAAGCCTCTTCATAGGTACTGTAGTAGTAACCCTGCTCTATGTAAGCATGAACTTTATGTACCTGAATGTGATGAGTGTAAGCGAGATTGCCCATGCCCCATCAGACAGGGTAGCAACTGCCGCAGCACTTAAAATATTTTCAGGAAATGGAGCCAAGATTATAGCCCTGCTCATTATGGTGTCCACCTTTGGTTGCAATAATGGCTTGATCCTATCAGGTGCAAGGGTTTATTATACCATGGCTAAAGACGGACTTTTTCTCCCTGCGGCTAAAAAACTCAATAACAAAGGTGTTCCATCACAGGCCCTCTGGATGCAATGCTTCTGGGCGTCGGCATTATGCCTTAGCGGTAAATATGGCGACCTCCTCGACTTTATTATTTTCACAGTACTCCTGTTTTATATTTTAACCATTGCAGGTATCTTTAAATTGCGCCGCGCTGCCCCCAATCATCCACGACCCTACAAGGCTTTTGGATACCCTCTCATCCCTGCTGTCTATATTTTACTGGCATCTTTTATCTGCATAGTATTACTAAAATTCAAACCAGACTATACCTGGCCCGGCCTAATCATTGTACTCATAGGCCTGCCTATCTACTATTTTTTACAAAAGAACAATACTACCGCTACCCAATAGCATTGTAAAATAGCTGCACAGGGTGATGATGAATAAATAATTGACAATGAACAAGGCTGAACTGCAAACGATATTCGACAAGATGGATGGACTACACGTAGTGGTAGTTGGTGATGTAATGCTCGATAATTACTGGTGGGGAAATGTGGACCGGATATCGCCCGAAGCACCTGTGCCTATTGTTGCACTTACCCGCCGTGAATGCAGGCTGGGCGGTGCAGCAAATGTAGCCCTCAATTGCCGTTCCCTTGGTGCAAAAGTAACACTTGCCACAGTAACAGGTGATGACAGTGAAGGCAAAACATTGGTGAAGCTAGCCACTGAAGCAGGAATAGATACCAGCCTGGTAATGCAAAGCTGGCGCAGGCCTACCACTACCAAAACAAGGGTACTGAGCCGCAACCAGCAAATGATGCGCATAGATGATGAGGTAACTGACGAACTATATGTGGAAGAAGAACACCCTTTTATAGACTTAGTATTGAGGTTCCTGCAAAGAGTAAAACCTGATGTACTGATATTTGAAGATTACAACAAGGGCCTGCTCAAAGAAAATGTGATTCAACGCATCACAGCCCATTGCAAAGAAATAGGCATTATTACTTCAGTTGACCCTAAAAAGAAAAACTTCCTGGCCTATAAAAATGTAACCATCTTTAAGCCCAATTTGAAAGAAGTGCGGGAAGGCCTGAATATGCACCTGGAAGCTATTACCCTTGATGAACTCAATGAAGTGCACAAAAAACTAAATACCGAACTGCACCACGATATCACCTTCATCACCCTGAGTGAAAAAGGTGTGTTTTATAATAATGGTTTCATATCCCACATTATCCCCGCCCGCCTCAGGAATATTGCTGATGTTTCGGGTGCCGGCGATACTGTAATTGCAACAGCCTCAATAATCTATGCCCTCACCAAAGACGTAAACCTCATGTCTGAAATATCTAACCTTGCCGGTGGCCTTGTGTGTGAGGAAGTAGGTGTGGTATCCATCAAAAAAGAGAAACTGCGGAAAGAAAGCGAGCGGATATTGTGTTTGGGGTAGCTATATTAAATATATACATCTCTATTATTGCTCTGTCTGGAATAAATTTGGTAAACTGTTTTTACAAGGACAAATAGTATACAATAAAATTACTTTGTCTTACCTTCGCCATATGACAATAAGACAAAAATATCAGATGCTACAAAATAAAACTACTACTCAGTAGATAGTAGTTAATGCTGTTTATAGCAGTATGATGTTGGAAACCCAATTTGTTTCTAAGGAACGTCTAAATGAACTTTATCAGACTGTATTAAAAGAAAAACAGTCCTTAAGTTAGCCAATCCTCCTGCCATCCAAACCCTCCGCTTCTGGCTCGAAAAAGCATTATAGTACACTTTATCCACATCTTTATTCACCTGCCCTTTAACATTTTCACATTTCCAATGCCATAAATATTTTACCTTTGGTTATGGACGAGTATATTTCATTTGAACAGATTCCTTTCGGAAGTGATAATTTCGCAGATAATCCTGAACCCAGGTGCCCTTGTGTTTTACTGCTCGATACCTCGGGGTCTATGGGTGGTATGCCATTGATGCAACTCAATGAAGGTGTGCGTACATTTAAGCAGGAATTATTGTCCGACCACCTGGCTACCAAGCGTGTGGAAGTTGCTATTGTTACTTTTGGCCCGGTAACCGTTGAGTCTGATTTCCATACCGTACCCAATTTTCATCCCCGTGAACTTGACACCACAGGCGATACACCTATGGGAGAGGCAATCCTGAAAGGGATTGATATGATCACCAAACGCAAAAAAGAATACAAAAATCATGGCATATCTTATTACAAACCCTGGATAATACTGATAACTGATGGCGCCCCTACCGATGAATGGGCCAGGGCTGCTATGGGTGTAAGGGAAGGTGAAGCCGGCAAATCTTTTGCATTCTTTGCTATAGGTGTAGAAGGTGCCAATATGGAAATCCTTAAGGACATTTCGGTTAGGGCGCCATTAAAATTGAAAGGGTTGATGTTCCGTGAATTCTTTATGTGGTTATCAGCATCAATGAAAATGGTATCCAGCAAAAACCCCGGTACAGCCGTTAATCTTTTACCACCTAGTGGTTGGTCTGAATTATGATATGGAAAGCAATAGGCCAAAGTGCAACTGGCACCTCTCATACCGCCACAGGCAAGCCCTGTGAGGATGCCCTTCGCTTTACCACACAAGACACCCCGGATGGCGAACAAATCCTCATAGCTTGTGCTAGTGATGGAGCAGGTAGTGCAAGTCATGGTGGTTGGGCAGCCAACTATGCTACTACATTATGTACCAAACTATTGCAGTCACATGCTGCTTCATCCCTACCCCTAGAGGAAGGTGATGTTTATGCCATAGTGGAACAAATTTATGATGGTTTAAAAAACGAGGCTAATAATAATGAAATTGAATTAGCCGAATATTCCTGCACCCTATTAGGATGTTACCTGACATCTAGCTGGTCCGTATTTTTCCAGATTGGGGATGGGGCAATTATCAGGGATGATGGTAATGCCTATTATATACCCGTTTGGTGGCCACATAATGGCGAATACCTTAATTCCACAGCATTTATAATTGATAGTCCTGGGCTAGGCAACCTTAATATTATGGTAATTGAGGAACCAGTGAATGAACTATCCATTTTCACAGATGGGCTGCAAATGCTGGCCCTGAATATGGAAAGCGTAAATGTGCACCAGCCATTTTTTACAGGTCTGTTCAAATACCTGAGAATAGCTGATGAACCCGGTAAAATTATAGTGCTGGATAGGAAACTGGCCGAATACCTGGATGGAAAAGCTATTAACGACCGTACAGATGATGATAAAACCCTGTTTCTGGCTACAAGGCTAAGTGAATGATACTCAAAGGGCTAAATATCGACCACTATACCACTGGCCGCGAACTGGGAAGGGGCGGCGAGGGAACAGTGTATGAATTACAAAACGACCCTAGCCTGGTAGTAAAGCTCTATAACGAGCCTCTTAATAAAGATAAGATAAGTAAGCTTCAGAGAATGCTGGCTATGCGTAGCCCTGCCATTGAGGCATATGCTGCCTGGCCAGTTGACCTTGTTTTGGACGATACCGCAAAAATATACGGCTTTGTAATGAAAAAGCTGGTGGGCTTTGTACCCATGCACATGATTTTCAGTCCTATGGACAGGAAAAAGATGTTTCCGGACAAGGGCTATAATTTCCTGGTACATGTGGCACGCAATCTGGCTACGGCATTCTTTAAATTGCATGAAGCGGGTCTGATTGTGGGCGATGTGAATGAAGGCAATATCCTGATAAGTGCCAACGGCATGGTGGCCTTTATAGATTGTGATTCTTTTCAGGTTAAGGGTGACGATAAATATTTCTTCTGTGAGGTAGGTGTGCCCCGCTATACCCCCAGGGAATTGCTAAAAAAAGGCTCGTTTGAAAATGTAGTACGCACCGTGAACACAGATAGTTTTTCACTGGCAATCCTTATTTTCCAATTATTGTTTATGGGCCGCCACCCTTATGCAGGCCGTAACAAAACAACTACCGATATAGATGAGGAAACGGCCATTAGGCAAAATCAGTTTGCCTATTCGCTCGAAAATAAAAAGAAGAAACTATCACCTCCTATCAATAGCCTGCCTATCGAGCACCTGCCTGAATCTTTGATATCCCTATTCCACCGGGCCTTTGAGCAGGATGAACGACCTGTGCCTGCTGATTGGATAAAATCATTAGATGCAATGCTGGCTGATATGCTGGTATGCAATGTATCTAAATTGCATAGCTACCCGGCCCAACTCCAAGATTGCCCCTGGTGCTATTTCAAGAACAAGGCCGGCATCCTCTTTTTTCTGGATAATCACCACCTGCATGTATCAGCGGTACTGAATGATATAGAATCATTCATCAACGGCTATAAACTGGAGAAAATAGACCGGAAAAAATGGAATAAAAATACAGCCAGCCTCAACCTGGTTGCCGCACCAATACCGGCACATTTCAAATCACATAAAAACAAAGCTATAGCATCTCTATTAATTGGAGTCACCATTTGTGTGATGATAGCCTTACCTCTAGGTATAAATGTATTTTCTGCAATGGTGCTATTAGCTGGGCTTGGTGGCCATTTATTTTTCTCCCGTAAGATTAAAGCCGAATTAAATAATAGGGAAATAGACTACAAAACCTATAGGGAAAGGCTGGAATACCTGTGTCGTGAATATGAAAACCTACCTGAATTACAAACCTATAATGAAGGCATAGTAAACTGGGAAAAGACAAAGTTGGAATTCAGGAGATTGCCACAGGAAATGGAGCGCAGGAAAAAAGTGATGGAAGAAACCATCTATAACCGTCAGCTTGATGATTTCCTGGTGAGGTATGATATTGAAAAACAAACCATCCCCAATTTTGGTCCTGCCAAAAAAGTCAACCTAATCAATGCTGGTATAAAAACAGCAGCTGATATTCCCCGCGTGCTCCATACCAAAATAACGGGGATGGGACAAAAAAACATACAGCAATTGCTCGATTGGCGTCGCCAAATGGAGGCTGAATTTGTGTATATACCCGACGACAAAAAAATAGCCCTTGGCCTGCACCAGGTAAATGGCGAAATTGCCAACCTGCGCACCCACCTCGAAACCACCATCAGAAAAGAATACCAATCACTGAATTTCCTAAGGGCCAATATCCAAAACCACGGTTCACAACTGGAAAAACAAATAAACGACCTGTCTACCAAAACCTATCAGGCAGAATTGGATTTGGTTGTTTTCCGGAAATTTGCGGCGTAACCAACCATTCCCCATTTTAGCTCGGCGAAGACTCTGTCTTCGTCGTAGGGGTTGCAATTCTTCCGAATTGCGAAGTAGTAAATTGCACATTTACGTCAATCAGGAAATTGACGGCCTCCGCGACGAAGTCTGAAGACTCCGCCGAACTTAATCTAGGTAAAACAAGAATTGGGTATAAAATAGTTATACTATTTTATCAATACCCCCCCCCAAACACAAAAAAAATGCGTAAAGACTTCACAGCCTTTACGCATCCACACCACTTTAAAACCATTATTTATTAAGAATAGTACATTTCACCTGAAACTGAACATAGTCGCGGTCTATGTACTTGTCCATAAGGGTAAGCACATTGTTGATGCCCTTTCGGTAGCTTACCCCTGCTTTTAAGTTTTTGGTAATTGCATATTCTGTTTTGCCTGTCATGCCAATATCGAATGATGGCAAAGATTGTATATTTTCTCTTGTAGATGAAGCAGCTATTGTAGGCCTGTTATCGGTAATAATTTGCTGGAAATCAGGCCCCACACCCATTGTTATCTTATTCCTCACTTTCACACCTATACTTGGCGATACCTGCACATAGTTCAGATTATAGTTAAGGTCACGAACACCTTTAACCAGTACTGGAGGAGCAGGTTTCACATCTGGTATACCATCAGTTGTCACCTTCGAGCCACGTGCAGCCATACCACTTGAGCCTTGTGTAGGCTTGTTGGCCGCCTGGTAGTAAGAATAGGATTGTGTTCCAGTATTATTATTAGCTGCCACTGCAACATCGGTTTCAATATACACCTTGCCATTCACCATATGGCGAATGGTAGCTCCTGCCATTACA
>CAIWHI010000103.1 GCA_903912435.1 uncultured Bacteroidota bacterium
AGTAGGCTGTACTCGTGATACTGTAAACTTTTTCGATTATTCAATGGTTGATTATGCTGGTGCTACAAGGACCTGGACTTTCCCAGGCGCATCCTGGGTAAGCAGTACAACATCAAGAACACCAAAGGTGCTATATCCTGGTCCGGGAGCATATAGTGTTACCCTATCTGTGACGAATGCTACAGGGCAGGTTAATTCCCACACAGTTGATAGCATGATTCTGGTAACCGATGACCATTGCGCCCCCGATACTGTGGCAGGTAAATGCCTCCAACTCAATCGTACCAACCAAACCGTGAATCTGGGTATAGCCAATATCAACAGCAATAATTTTACTATCTCCTGTTGGATTCAGCCCAAAGGACTCCAGAGTAGTTTTGCCCAAATAGTATCACACGATCTGTATCCGGGTTCCGCAGGATATGGATTTGGCTTTGGCTTCATTTTCAATGGTTATACACCTAATCTAAGATTATGCTATACCGACAGTATGGTGAATTATGGCAATTCAAGTAGTCTGGTATGCGATAGTACCAAATGGAATTATGTTGTACTTTCTTATAGCCCCAACGGTGTAGTGATGTACCTGAATGGTATGGCTGATACGGTAAATAATTATTCTCCTATGCCTGTGATTGACCTGTCTCAATCCCCATTTATTATCAACTTCGACGACCATCCTGGTCAGGGGTCTAAATATGATGGTAAAATAGAAGAGGTGAAATTCTATAATTATGCCCTTAACCAAAATGAGGTAAGGGAGAAAATGCACATCATACCTAATCCCGCCACTGAAACAGGACTAATTAAGTACTTTCAATTTAATCAATACGATGCAGCAAGTGGAACCCTTTATGATGTAAAAGCCAATTTCAGCACACAGGTACCATCGGCAAATATTGTTACTTCTACTGCACCTGTAAGTAGTGGTAGGGTGTATAGAAATCCATTGGTGAATACAGCAGGGGCCAACAGTTTTTCTGCTGCCGACCTTAATATGAATCTACCTTCATCCGGCACTTATCCCGCAGGCGAGGTTGTGGCCTTCCATTTATTCAGCAATCCGGACACAAAGCCTGATAGCCGCCCACAAGTTCCTGGGTATTTTATTGTCAATAATTATGGCTTGAATCAGACTTTCAGCCCCCTGGATAGTATTAAGTTTAGCCAACTCCATATTACCTATCCTGGTTATAGGGCAGGTAATTTCAAATTGTTCAGTAGGTCATTCGGAGATTTTGGTAATACATGGAGTAGCGAGATTGATAGTGCTGTACAGTTTAATTATGCCACTGCAGGTAGTAAACTTACCTGGTCTTCCCGTAGCAATCTCACCGCCTTCAATAGTCAGTATATTATTATGAATAGTGATACCAATAAGTATAATATTCATGTTCCACAGGTTAATCAGAATCGTTTTACTATTTCAGAATTGTACCCCAATCCAGGTAAAGAATGGTGCAGGTTAAATATTCATTGTCCTGATAACTTGATGCGTGAAGTTGCTATTTCCATTACTGATATCAAGGGCCAGGAAATATTGACAATGTCAGAAAAACTAACGAGGGAAGATAACACCTTATTGATTCATTTGCCAGTTTTGGCCGAAGGTACATACCTGGTTACCATCAATATCCCAGGTGAGCCTACTGAAGTGAGGAAACTATTAGTGGACTAATGGGTGGTTCTATTTTTTGCACAGGGTTTACACATTGCTATTGTGTAAACCTTGTTTTGTTAATACATTATACTACTTTATCCTAATTTTATATTCTGTTTACTTAATGATTGGCAAATGAAAATTACTCTTAAAAACTTCGGCACTTCCTTGCCCAAAGAACTATTACAACTAGCTGAAAAAAATAAGGTAAGGGAATGCGATGAACCTGAAAAAGGACATTTTATAGCCTATGTAGATGAGGGTAAGGAAAGCTATGATGTATCAATTACCATATCTAAAAGCGGAGAAATTACCGACAATGTATGTGATTGTAAAAATGGTAATACATTTTGCCGTCA
>CAIWHI010000104.1 GCA_903912435.1 uncultured Bacteroidota bacterium
ATGAAAACCTACTTGAGGTTCAGGATGCAATAAGGTTTTTCTCCACCCATCCCGAAGTCTGGCCAAAAATTATCCTTAACGGCACCATCGTTATGCTTGATAAGTTTTTTGAGTCGGCCGACAATGTAGCTGCGCCGCCCACAGGGCTTACACTGCTATTCAATGCATTCTTTCAAAAAATACTCAATAAGCAGGAATACTTTTTCATTCAGTTTTCATTAGCCCATCTTTCAGACTTTTTGAAAGGCTGCATACAACTTGCAAAGATTGCCGACAAGCCAGGAGTGCCTCCCTTACTGGCACGAGAATTGGAATTAATAAAGCAGGAATTAGAGCACCGCCTCACACCCGAGATTATTGCCATTACCAAAGAGACCAAATACGCCGACCTTTCCCAACTGAATTATCGTGCCCGGCGCGAAATGAAAAATACCATTTACCGCCTTATCAACAGTTATGCGCGGTTGGATGCCTGGCAGTCTATGGCTAAAGCTACTGTGGAGCATGGCTGGGTATTTCCAGAATTACTCCCTATGTTGCCGGTATGCTTTGAGACCCGGGGACTTTACCACCCCCTACTCAAAAAGCCCGTTACCTACGATATTACATTTGATAATTCACGAAACTTCCTCTTACTCACCGGTGCTAATATGTCGGGCAAAACCACATTTATGCGGGCACTAGGGCTGGGGGCAGTGTTGGCCCACCTGGGCATGGGTGTACCTGCCAAGAATGTAAGGATTAGCTTTCTGCAAGGGGTAATTACCAATATGCAGGTAGAAGATAATATACTGAGGGGGGAGAGCTACTTTTTCGCAGAAGTGCAACGAATGAAGCAAACCGCCGAACGACTATTAAAACGCCAACCACACCTTGTATTGATGGATGAACTCTTCAAAGGTACTAATGTGCACGATGCCTGTGAATGTACCAGGGCGGTAGTAGAGGGCCTGCTCAATCACCCCAACCACCTGATGATTTTATCCACCCACCTGTATGAGGTGGCACAGCAATTTAGTGGCAATAATAAAATCCAGTTTTCTTATTTCATCACCCGTATGAAGGATTCGGGGTATGAATTTAGTTATGAATTAAAGCCCGGAATTTCGAATGACCGCATAGGTTACTTAATTTTGCAAAAGGAAGGGGTGATTGAATTACTTAATAGTAAAGTATAAAACACCTTTCCTAAAACCAATTAAACATATGCCACCCAAATTAAAAAGCCTCATAGTCATAATCGTTTTCCTGGGAATCATTATTCTCCCCCTTTCCTATGCGCTTTATAAAGAATACATCATAAAGCATCCTACAGAAAAGGCGGTAACACCAACAACTACCGGGCAGAATAAATAAGACAATATTTCTAAATGAGGAGATACCTTATTTTTAGTATAATGTTTTATAAAACAAACATTTTAATAGAATTTGTCTGTTTATTACAACTATAGCATCCCCTATATTTTTTTAATTAGCGCACCATTTGGGCATTTTGACAATTCCATAAAATCCATGGGTAAACAATATTAGTACTCGGCTTCGTTTGCCCAGCGGGGCAAAAGGGTTTGTAGAAACAATACATAAATTAGGATAACTGCTCCATCGGAGCAGCGCACAAACTGATGCTATCCCACTTCGAAATCCACACAGTAATACACATCATTCTATTCTCTTGTATATTCCTTGTTCCTAAAAGCATATAAAATAGCCTACTTTTGTCTGGTATATTATACATTATGAAAGAACAGGTTGTCCTTTTACCCAAAGCCCAAAAAATGCTTAGCGAAATGGGTGAGAACCTAAAGCTCGCCCGCCTACGCCGTAAACTAAGTTCCACCCAGGTAGCCGAAAGGGCAGGCATAAGCCGTGCCACATTATGGCAAATTGAAAAAGGAACATCCACGGTTTCGCTTGGGGCCTACTACCAGGTATTGTTTGTACTGGGCCTGGATAAAGACATACTGAAGTTGGGTGGGGATGATGTACTAGGCAGGAAACTACAAGATGCCGGACTGCTGGTAAAAGAACGTGCACCAAAAAAGCCTAAAATCTAACCACCAAATAAACCTATGGCAGAAAAAAATACAAGTCGCAAAATAGAAGTTTTTGCCCACTGGCAGGGTATGCCAGCCCCCCAATTGATGGGCTATCTATATACAGTAAATCCAAGGGGAAAGGAAGTTTTTAGTTTCGAATATTCGGATGTATGGCTAAAAAACGGGAATACCCAGGCCCTCGACCCCGACCTTATCCTATTTCCCGGCAAGCAATACCTGCCCGATGATAAGCCCAATTTCGGCCTTTTCCTCGACTCCTCGCCAGATAGGTGGGGTCGTAATATGATGAAAAAACGGGAAGCCATCCTGGCCCGTAAGGAAGGAAGAAAACCTACTTTGCTCACCGAGTCAGATTACCTTTTAGGGGTGGGCGACTATTACCGCAGGGGTGCATTGCAATTCAAAATAGAGACAGACGGCCCTTTTGTAAAAGACACCAACGAGCCATGCCTCACTACCGAGCAATTGCCCGAATTGGAAAATGCCTGCCTAAAGCTGGAACAAGACGAAATAAACACCGATGATGAGCGCCTTAAATGGCTCAACCGATTGATGCTTGCCGGTGCCTCATTAGGTGGTTCACGTCCTAAAGCAGGGGTAAGAGACGAACAGGGCAGCCTGTGGATAGCCAAATTCCCAACCACAACCGACCTTATTGATGTAGCTGCATGGCAGATTG
>CAIWHI010000105.1 GCA_903912435.1 uncultured Bacteroidota bacterium
AATGATCATTTATCTATAATCATGTCATCCCTTCGGGATTTTTTAGCCATATAAAACAGAATGCAACTGCCCTGCGGGTTCACCGAGGGCTATTCACATGGAAGCTATATGGGCTTACTTAGCTTTGTTAATGAATATCTACCTATGAGTATATTTCCAAAACTTATGCTGATTCCTGTCAGTATTTATTAACTAAATGCTTTTTTGACTACTTTTGCAGTCGGTTTCAGATTGATTTCTGGAGCAATATTATTAGCTTATTATTTTGACGAATTCTGAAAATATGAAAATACTCGTTTGTATTTGCCCCGTACCGGACACTACGACCAAAATCGCATTCGGCGACAATAACACAACTTTTAATACACAGGGGGTTACTTTTATCATTAATCCATATGATGAGTGGTATGCTCTTGTTCGTGCATTGGAACTGAAAGAAGCCGGTGTAGCTACTGCCATACATATGATAACTGTAGGCAAGGCTGATGCCGAACCCACTATCCGTAAGGCGCTGGCCCTGGGTGGTGATGAGGCTGTGCGTATTGATACTGATAGCAATGATACCTATATGGTAGCTGCCCAAATAGCTGAATATGCTAAGGCCGGCAATTACGATTTAGTGCTTTGTGGTAAAGAGTCTATTGACTATAATAATGGATCTGTAGGTGCTATGATTGCCGAATTACTGGACATGAATTTCCTGGGTTTTGCGTCTAAAATTGATGTAGCCGGAACTACGGTAACTGTGAACCGCGAAATAGAAGGCGGTGAAGAAACTGACGAATGCAGCCTACCTGTGGTAATCAGTTGCCAAAAAGGTGTAGCTGAAGCTCGTATACCTAACATGCGCGGAATTATGGCGGCACGTACCAGGCCACTAAAAGTGGTTGCGCCAGCTGCTATAGCACCACTGAGTGCAATAGTGGGCTATGAAATGCCACCTGCAAAATCGGGTGTAAAGATGATTGCTGCCGATAATATGGATGAACTTGTAGCACTGTTGCACAGTGAGGCGAAGGTTATCTAAGTTAAAGGTTAAAAGTTAAAAGTTAAAACATATTTTTTGACATGTTTTGCCAATTTTATCTTTCGACTTTATACTTACGACTTTATACTTTTTATTTTTAAACTTTTGAATTTTAACTTATATCATGAGTGTCCTCGTTTTAGTTGAACATACAAATGGAGCTTTCAGGAAAAAATCGCTGGAAGCCGTACAATATGCTGCCAATATTGCCAAACAAATGGGTACTACTGCTACTGCTGTAGCTACCGGTAATATTGATAATGCTACATTGGCTACACTGGGCCAATATGGTGCACAAAAAGTATTGCATACTACCGATTCCCGACTGGAAAATTTCAATTCGCGGGCATATACCAAGGTGATGCTTGCTGCGGCACAAAAGGAAAATGCCAAGGTGATTATTGGTCTACATGATGTAGTAGGTAAGGCAGTATCGCCACGCATTGCAGCCCACCTAAAGGCTGGTCTTGTATCTGGTGCGGTTTCTTACCCTGACCTTTCGAAAGGCTTTGTGGTAAAAAAGAATGTTTTTTCGGGTAAGGCATTTGCTTATGTAAATGTTACCAGCGATATAAAAGTAATTACCCTGATGCCTAATACCTTCCCTGTAGTAAAAGGGGATGGTAGTGCCGCAGTTGAAAATCTGGATGTAGCTTTTGAAGACAGGGATTTCTCCATTAAGATTAAGGAAGTAACCAAAACATCGGGTACAATAGTTCTTTCAGAAGCTGAGCTGGTAGTATCTGGTGGTCGTGGTATGAAGGGGCCTGAAAACTGGTATGTACTGGAAGACC
>CAIWHI010000106.1 GCA_903912435.1 uncultured Bacteroidota bacterium
GAAGATCAAAATAAAGAGCTTTTATTGCAAGGTGGTCGGGTAAAGGATTTGCAGAACCCGAACAAATAAACCAGCCCGGCAAATACGTCTTTGCAGAACCATGGGCCGGCCCCGAAATAACTAACCATGGTGATACCATATATGTAGTATACAAGGAAATACCTGAGGATAAGGGGCATATCTACCTCAAGCATTCTTACGATGGGGGTAAAACCTTTTCAATAGAAACACAGGTAGATGATACTGATGGTTTTTTATCCCGTTTCCCTTCTGTAGCTATCGACCCCTATGGGCATCCTCTTGTAGCTTATATGCGTATGAATAAGGGATATAGCAATCCGAGGTATATTGTTGTAAAATCTAAAGACCTTGGAGAATCCTTTGCAGGCGAAACCAGTATACATGATTTTTCTGGAGGTCGTATCTCAGATTGCTGCCCTGCCACAGTTTTAGAATCAGGCAATGCTACAGTAATTATCTATAGAGATAATCTGGATGGGAATAGAAATATCTGGGCAGGTATATCGATGAATGCAGGAGTATCATTCAATAAAGGGCTTCAACTTGATGAAACCAACTGGATGATGAAAGATTGTCCTGCACACCCCCCACATGGCATTGTGATCAGCGATACCATCTATTCTACATTTATGAGTTCCCCTAGTGATACTGCCATGGTTTATCTGGGCAAAGCTTCGATATCTGGTTTAAAAGCAACTACCAATCCTATTACCGGCAATTTCACGGGTCTTATAAGTCAAAATTTTCCGTGTATCAGTAATTCAGGCGATGCAGCGGCCTTAGCCTGGGAACAAACCATTGGTGCCAATCACGAAATTTGCCTGCTTTTCTCTAATGAAATAACCAATGGCTTCCCTAAAACATATGAAAAGGTAAGCACAGGCCTGGTTAGTAATGTAGATGTAGCACTTGGTGGGGCACATATCTATATTATTTGGCAAGACGACTCTTCAAAAAATATTATGTGCCGGGTAGGTAGTTATAAAGAAACCCTAACCAATCAGTTATTGGCCGAGAATACCACTATATACCTGCAACCATCCAAATCAAAAAAATATTTTGTAGTTGACCATACTGATATTAGCTCATGCCTCATGGTAGATGCAGAGGGAAAGGAGTATGAAATGGACATTAAATGTAAGAAATCTGGTTGCCGGGTATATACCGAAGAGCTAGACCCCGGCACCTACATTGTTCGCGTATTTTGTAAAGACGATAAAATATATACCTACAAATACGAAGTAAAAGGAGATGAATAGTGTTACAATTTACTGGTAACAGAAAAAATCTCATCGTTCGTAAACTCCTTTTCCAGAAATTTTACAAACTTCTTCTTCTTATCATATATAGCAATGTCTGGTACAGCCCTTACATTATAGAAAGTAAAGCAAAAGAACTCATAGTCACGACCTACTTGCTTAATGTTCTTGTAATCAGCCAGATGAAAATCTTCCATAAACTTACGAATGGCAGTGAATTGGTGTGATGGTGTTACCAAATAAATGTCTACGTTTTTAAATGAGTCCATAGCAGGGAGAAATTTTCTGAAAAACGCCTGGCAATGTGAACAATCAGGTGAAAAACAAATAAGCATTGATGGCCGCCCTGATGGGATATTGTAGGTATTGAATATAGTACTACTATCCGACAACATCATATTAAATGCAGGAAAATTAGGGCTCCTTTTATAAGGAGGTAAAGTGTCCTGCACCGGATCTTGTCCATATGCCCCTATCTGGCAGAAGATAAGTATTAATACAGCAACTAATTTCGTTTTCATGACACCAAATTAGTATATTTCATTAGAATTTCAATAATCCTAAACTATACTTACAAAATTTTAACTTAAAAAAAGGGCTACCAATGAATTTGGTAGCCCTGCAAAAGGATTAAATATTATCATTATCGAATAAGCGTCACGTTACCCATTTTGGTAAATTTCTTTCCTGCTGAGGTAACAGCATCAATCTGGTAAACATATACACCTTCTGGCTGAGGAGTATTGTTGAATTTACCATCCCAACCGTCAGAGATGTTGTTTGTTTCAAATACTTTTACACCCCACCTGTCGTAGATGATGAAACTATTCAATACGGCTATACCACGACGGATAATGAGGAATTTACCATTAGGTCCATTTCCAGGAACAAAAGCATTAGGAACTCCTAGTATTGCATCCTGACTTACATAAATATTTATTGAATCATCAGTAGCACATCCCCAACCTGTTACACCATGAACCAAATATTTTGTATTATAATCGGGTGATGCGATAGGGCTTGCACTATACGGATCATCCAAACCATAAGACGGGAACCAGTATAATGATGTACAGTTGGTCTGAGTAGTAATCTGATAAGATTCACCCGGATATATCATTGTTGAATCACCCAGATCAATAACTGCGGCTGCCAAAACATTTACTGTAACCGTGCCTGTGTCGGTACAACTATATTGGTTGCTGGCAACTACAGTATAAGTACGGTTAGTCTCAGGACGTATAGTTGTAATTGCCGATGTGGTGTCATCGAGATACATTCTTGGATACCAACGGTAATTAGCCACCGGATCAGTATCAACAGCCCTTAATATTGCCGTATCTCTTGGACATACCGCAGTATCATGCGATACAGTAACAGTTGGCTTTGGATATATAGTTACCTGTATTGAATCCTTAAAGCTGGTACAACCATTAAGCGTTTGAGTAGCAAAGTACCATGAATTACCTGGGACTGCTGTACTAGGTATTGGCCCAACCAACGACCCCACATTACTCGTACTGGATGTGTACCAAAGTATACTATCTCCCATAGCATCAAGCCTAGGTGCATCAAGATACTGGCAGAATGTCAACCATGGAACCATCGGGGTTTTAGGTGTTTCACGAATCACTACTGTATCACTAATAATACCAGAGGAGCAGCCATTAATATAAGCTGTAACATGGTAGATTCCATTATACTCCATTATAGTTGGTGTTCTAAATGGATTATTTACATTCGACCTGAAGGTATATGGTCCATCCCATATAAAATTAGCTCCGGGCACACTTATGGCTTGTAGGAATAATGTGTCCCATGTTCCCGTACATGGCTGGTTACTGGTAGCCGTAATAAATGGCGTTGGCGTTATGGAGACTGTTATGACCGATGATCCAATACAAGTTCCTACAGTAACGGTAATTGTATACTGTCCCGTAGCGGCTGGTGTTACTGGGGCAATAAAAGGATTCTGCACTGTAGTTGTATACAAATCAGGTCCGGTCCAAGTAAAGCTAACACCAGCAGTACTATCTGAAGCATAGAGGAATAATGTATCACCCTGACAAATGCTAGGTGGGCCAGGCGAATTGCTGGTTGCCACTGGTAATACAGGAGTTGTATCAACCGAGTTATAAATTACTGCTGTATCTGAAGTACATGCTTTACCAGGATAAATAAAAGTAACCGTAACCGAGTAATTACCCGAATTAGCAGTAATAGCAGGGTTAATAACCGGGTTCTGCAAGGAAGATGTATAACCAATTGGGCCTATCCAACTCCAAACAGAATCTCTTTGACTAGTATCAAAACCAGAATGAGAGGAAGTACCTGTCATTCTAAGTGCGGTACCGGAACAAATTGGTGAATTACTACCTAGTACAGGCCTGGTAGGAGTTGAATCCACCTTAACTGTAATCGTATCTGTATTATAACAAGTTAACCCTCCTACGCCGGTAAGAGAAACTACAACAGTATATGTACCAGAAGCACCTGTTAGTACGTTAGGTAGGGTATAAGGATTTTTCAAAGTAGAAGTAAAGCCAAGTGGACCAGTCCAGTTATAACTAACACCTGGTGTTACGTCACTACCAAAGAACTTCAAAGTATCCCTTTCGGAACAAATTGGCGAATTTGACGTTTCACTAGGCACTGCAGGCGTTGAGTCTACAATAGCAAATACAGTACCACTATCGAAACATCCTCTGAGAGATGTAACTACCTTATATATACCACCTGTACTTACAGTGGCAGGAGTAACAATAGGGAACTCAAGTGTTGATGTGAATCCGTTAGGGCCAGACCACAAGAATGTTTCTGTAGAAGAATCAGGTAAGGCAGACAAGTTGAACGAAGTACCTGAACAAACAGGTGTAGTACTTGAAGCTGTAACTACCGGTAGCACTTTGAGGAATACCCTTACTCTGGCTGTATCATGAACTGTACCTACTGTTTTTACTACTGTGTATACTCCGGTATCGGCCATTGTCAAACCTGTTCTTGAAGCATATTGTGTAAATGCAGTATAACCACCGGGACCATACCAGAAATAGGTAGCTCCAGTAGAATCTCCATGTGCATACAACCACAATCTCTGATTCATACAAATAACCGAATCGCCTCTTGAATCCATGTAATAACCACCGGCACCATCTGGAATACCCATTGAGTTACTAGTGGCACTAAAACATGGAATTACATACAAATAAAATACCTTAGTACCACAAGCACCGTGAGCAGTATCTTTTGTACCGGTGACGGTATAGGTAGTTGGACCACCTAAACCTACCATATTAACAGTTACACTTGTACCTGTAGTTGCTGATAACCCTCTGGATGGAGCCCAGGTCCAGGTACTTAAACTCCAATCCTTAGTATCACCATTCAAAATATTGGCAGTAAAAAAATTACCGATAACATTACATCCTATCACAGTATCTAATGAATCATGTGCAACACCTTGAGTCACTAAAAGTGGATTAGGAAATGCACTATCAATCGCATTTGTATCAGAAAAAATCCATGCATAGCAAATTACAGTACTATCACCTGGTGCTAAAGTCTTAACATTCCATACAAGACCATATGCAATATCCTGGCTTAAAGTGGAGGAACCTACAGTATAATAGCAGGTACCCATACCTGTAGCACCATGAGTCCATACCAAATCTAAATCATTACCCAAACTCATTCCTGGGGGCCAACTTTGGTAAATTAATGCCTGTGCACGGCAATCTTTCGCGCACAAGCCAGAAAATGCATCCTGATGGGCACTGGGTGGTCTTGCCCATACTTCATGGCGGTTAAAATAATCTCCCTGATAGGCAATATGATTATTAGTAGGATAACTACCTGAGAGTAGAACATCATTATCGGGGTCTGCAGTAACTAAATAATAAATGTCTGGAATTGCTAACCCACTTGTATTTTTGAATTTAACAGTTACGTTAAGCCATGATGCCAATGTATCCAAACGATTTGTTTGGGTAATTTGTAATGCACCACCTACCCCGGCAGTCCCATTCCATGTTCCGGTCATAGTTCCACCTACATTAGTATATCCTGTAGTCATACCGGTAAGTGTACCACCTAATAAATTATTATAGCCAGCATCAGTATAAAAGGCACTACTCATTATGCCATTAACCTGTATTGACCAACCATCAAATGGTGTTCCTGGCAAAAAGTAAGCACCATACCAAGGCACCGCACCCACACCCCAACCATCATGACCCTGATCAAATGAAAAATCCATGCCTAGTCCACCGGCTGCAGTACCGGTTCCCGGATCTGTATACCCCCCGGTTGAACCTCCTCTGGTATGATATCCGGCTGGTGCTGTAACAGTATTACCCCATGAGCCATTGGGAGCAATAGCAACTTCAAGGTATTTACCCTGGAGAAATGCATTGTCACCCACTAATTGTGCCGTTGCAGAATTTAAGCCGCAAACAGTAATCAGCGCCAGTAATAATGGTAAAAAATAACGTTGTATCATGCTCTTTTCCAATTAAAAAATGCCAAAAATCAATAAGTTGCTATCACACAAATTATGGGCGTATAAATATAGACAAATATTTTTTTTCACAAAAATTTAATTCCCTGTTTTATGAAAAAAATACAAACCGATATTTACAACGCAAACTCTAAGTTAAAGACAGCAAATACTTTAAAAAGGATGGGTAAATCCTAAAAAAAACATTTCAATATATGTTCTGTACTTTATTGCTAGCTGTTTAATTAGCTAATCATTCATAACCCACCATTGGATACCATGCCCTCTTTATTGTAATAATTCTAAAATACCCTAATAATGATCTCAAATTATATGCATCCCAGGACAATCAATTGTATAAATATATATCCCTAAGGCTTTGCCATAATATCCAAATTCCTATCAATTCTCCTTCATACCAAAAAAAGACCCTTTAAAATTACTAATTGCTCTTTCAGTTAAATATATTTATAGTATACGAAATCAAAAACCCTATAAAGATACTACTTTTTAAGTAATATTAACTCTACACATTTCTACATCATTAACCCTCGTTAATAATGTAGGGGCCAGTATTCAATTGACAATAAGCTGAGTTAATATATTTGTCTTATTTAAGTATGCCCTAAAGCAAAATTTCCACGAAATGTATTTCCATAACTAAATTAATGAATGGAAGTATAATGTCAATAACTTATGTCGTGTAAAAAGAATCAGGAAGTTCCTCTTCAGACTAGCTAATATTTATGCATAATATTTACCATCCCCCAACTATACAACTTGATCCCCCAACTATTCAACTTGATCCGTAAAAATTAATTGATACATTACAAATTTCCGCTCTTCCCCCAAACGAAAAATGCCCCGACTTTTGGTCAGGGCATTTAAATAAATATGGCAGCTACCTACTCTCCCGCATTTCTGTGCA
>CAIWHI010000107.1 GCA_903912435.1 uncultured Bacteroidota bacterium
AAATATATAGCAGGATCGCAATTCACCGATTTTGGTCATTATTTTTTAGATTCTGACGAGGAACAAGAAAAAAAGGACACTTCTGCAAAGGAACCAGATAATACCACACTACATTGGTACCACCATTTAAGGCATAAAAGATACTATATAAATAAATTCTACTACATCCGTGCAAACCTTGGTAAAGGCCGGCATACTATCAGGCTAAATTACATAGGCAAGAGATGGACTTATTTGCTTGATGTTGCCAAAAGCTATAGTTATCGTTATTCACTTACCCCTGCACTAAAATGGCATCCTATCATCCCGATAAAACTTATAGTAAATAATCAGTCGATCAAAGGAGATTACAACTTAAATATTGGTACCATTGTTTCCAAAAATCCTGATACCTACCTGATTAACCGTATAGATACTCTTGGGGATGATTTTTTGGCTATGAACTGGCAACCAAAAATGAATCCATGTGCAATAGCATTGATATACCTTGACCCTGCCAGAACTACATTGTGGATTGGAATTCTTCTATTTATTTTCAATATTTATTGCCTTAATAAATTCCGTAAAAAGAATAACTCTTTACATTGGTTGAGGATATTCCAATTAACAGCTATTTTCTTTCCTATTACCTACTTATTAGTTCGACTTTACAGTATTACCCTTAAAAACCACCATGAGCAGACATTATCAATGTCTTTAATTTTAATTGGCATCGTTGGATGTTGGGGTGTATGGAATGAAGCAAAACAACGCAATGCAATAAAGCCCATGCATGTAAATTTTATTATGAGTAGCCTTCTGATTGCGTTTATTATTCCACATATCTATATATCGCTCTATGAAATGATTTATTGGCTATTGGGGACTGAGGCAGGGAAGTGGGACGATGAAAGGCTATTGGTTTTCATTCTTATGCCAATAATATTCCTTATTCATATCGTTTCATTATATCTGCTTGATAGATATTGGAGGTGAAAATACTTTGTTGCACCAAAAACAACTGCTACAAATGAATTCTAATTATTATCAAAATCAGTAGTTTTACCCAATAATCTAAATATGAAAATCAAATTTTTATTTCTCTGCTGTATACTAGGCATTACATTTTCAGCAATTGCACAGCCAAGGTATTCTCCCGAAATAAGGGCAAAAAACGAAGTTTCCTGGATGAAAGATAGTCTTGCCCTGCCACAGGATAAACTCGATAAAATAAGCAAGATATCCCTAGACTATAACCAGAATATGGATAAGGCATCTGAATTGCCTGGCAAAGTCAAAGCCCAACAAAAACTGATGAAAAAGAAGGATGCCACAATCAAAGCACTCCTCAGTAAAACCCAGTACCAGAAATATTGCAAAAAGGAAAAAATGATAAGGGATAGGGAAAAGGTAATTTATAAGGGAAACAGACAACCTTATTAATGGTTAATGATAAATTGTTAATTGTTATTAATTAAGGGTTAGTTAGTGAAAGAGCCATAATTAATCAGGGTATCATTTCAAGATTTAGAACAACTATTAAGGTTATCTTAAAATTGCTCTTAACCGATTATTAAGTCTTCATTTCCCTTCTGTTAATGGAAATATTATACCTTTGCACCTGTTTTTAAAATGTTCTTTAATTAATCTTATAAAATGAGTACAGTAAAAGTTGCCATCAATGGCTTTGGTCGTATAGGCCGCCTCGCTTTCCGCCAGATCTACAATATGGAAGGCATTGAAGTAGTTGCAATTAATGATCTTACTAAGCCAAATGTACTGGCGCACCTGTTGAAATATGATACTGCCCAAGGCCGTTTCGGACAAGCAGTTACTCATACCGACAATTCAATAGTAGTAAATGGCAAAGAAATCACCATTTATGCCCAGAAAGACCCATCTCAGATTCCTTGGGGGCAGCATGGTGTTGATGTTGTGTTAGAGTGTACAGGTTTCTTTACTGATAAGGAAAAAGCAGAAGGCCATATTAAAGCCGGTGCTAAGCGTGTGGTAATCTCTGCACCAGCTACAGGCGATATGAAGACTGTTGTATTCAATGTTAACCACAGCATCCTCGATGGTTCTGAAACTGTAATCAGTTGCGCATCATGCACTACCAACTGTTTGGCTCCTATGGCTAAGGTATTGAATGACAGCTTCGGTATTGTTACCGGTTTGATGTTAACTGTTCATGCTTATACCAACGACCAGAACACTCTTGATGCACCACATCCTAAGGGCGACCTTCGTCGTGAACGTGCTGCTGCTGAAAATATTGTTCCAAACTCTACAGGTGCTGCGAAGGCAATTGGCCTGGTATTACCTGAGTTGAAGGGTAAATTAGATGGTTCTGCACAGCGTGTACCTACAGTTACAGGTTCATTGACTGAATTAACAGTTATCCTCGAAAAGAAAACAACAGTTGACGAAATCAATGCTGCTATGCAAGCTGCCGCCAACGATAGCTTCGGTTATAATGTTGACGAAATAGTAAGCAGTGATATCATCGGTACCCGTTTTGGTTCATTGTTTGATGCTACTCAGACCAGGGTTATGACTGTGGGCGATACCCAAATGGTTAAAACTGTTAGCTGGTACGACAACGAAATGAGCTATGTTAGCCAGTTGGTACGTACAGTACACTATTTTGCTGGTTTGATTAAATAACTGTTCAAGTAATGTTTTTATAATGGCCTTACCTTGATGGTGAGGCCATTTTGTTTACTGGTCATTTGTATTGATATACTATTTGTCTTTCTTATCTTTGTACTATCCAAAAAAAAATTAATTAATCAACGTGAAGAAAATCAATTTTCTATTTTTACCATTTTTGATACT
>CAIWHI010000108.1 GCA_903912435.1 uncultured Bacteroidota bacterium
ATGTTCAGCAGCTTTAGGATGATTACCAGCTTCTGTATGCTTTACAGCTTCTACATGGTGCTTAGCAGCTTCTGTTTGGTGTTTAGCAGCAAGCTTTTGGTTTTCAAGAGCTTTTTTGCTTTGGTCAGCTACACTAACTGGTGTCTTAACATTTTCCTTTACTTCTCCTGGATTTTGCGTTGTACTAGTCATTGTTGATAATTTATCGTGAAATAATTTTCACAGGGCAAAGGTGGCATTTATGAAGTCCCTGGTTGTTACAACAGGAGGGCTAAGAATTTCATAATTCACAGGTTGCAAAGAAAACTTAAAGAAGCCGTAAAAAGGATACGCTTCTTGATAATCAGTACTTACTAATTTCATTCACCTCGTGCATAAAGGCAGTTACCAGCCCATCGCTTTCAGTACCATAACCATCTACCAGTGTACCTTTTTCTCCGTCTAATGCCTCTATAGCGTACAATATAGAGCTATCTGAGGGGTCTGATTCACCCTCAAAACGATAATAATGCACTATCCTAATCTGGCTCGGATGAAAAGTTTTATCTGTTTTTAACGAAAGTATCCCCTCAGGAATTACCTTAAACTGGGTTTCAAAGCCTTGCTTCTGCAAAAAAGTCAGACATGAAACCAACGATTTCATATGTACCTTTTCATGCTCATTTTCTGGATTGTTTTTCATATTCTATGTTTGTTTTAAAAAATTATTTCACTCGAATTTTACTCAAAAAAAAGCATCAGGTAATTTCATATAGAAATATCTGATGCCTTTGACAGGATTTATAGAACCACCTAAAAAGTCTTAAACCATATTGAATTTTCATTCAATAATCAATAATCTACTGAATACCCAGCATTTTCTTCTTCTCCAGGTATTCTTCATTCTTTATTTCGCCATTTGCCAATCTTCTGTTCAGAATATCTAAAGGTGTGTCTTTCCGACTTCTTTGACCCGGTATATCATAAGGGGTTGCAAAAATCCAAAACAACATCAGCACCCAGAAAAACCACCAGGTTAGGTGCATACCCCAAAAATGATAACCATCGTAAAACATACGCTCGAATTTAATTGTTGTTAATCAAGATTGACCTCATCTTATAGAGGTATTGGTTTGAAACTATGCCTCATTTAAAACGCCATCACTTGACTTTGGATCCAGCTCCATGGTAAGCTTATTGGCACTGGTTTTCAGTAATTCTATTTCACACGATATGAATACTTCATCACTAACCATCATTCCGCCTGTTTCAAGAACAGTATTCCAGGTTAGACCCCACTCGCTACGGAGTATTTTGCCACTTAATGAAAAGCCCGCTTTATGGTTTCCCCATGGGTCGGTTGTTATGCCGCCAAATTGAACATCCAGCTCCAGGTTTCTGGTCTCGCCTTTCATAGTCAGTTCACCCCATAATGCATGGTTACCATTAGCATCTGGCTTCGCTATTGTACTTGAAGTGAAGCTAATTTCAGGGTACTTGGCCACATCAAAGAACTCTGCGCTTTTCATGTGTTCATCCCTCTGGGCATTACCTGTGGTAACTGATGAGGCATCAATCCAAAGGTCAATATTGGCAGTAGAAAAATCAGTGCCGGTTGTATAAATGCTTGCATCGAATGAGCCAAATGAACCTTTTACATTAGATATCATCAGGTGCCTTACTTTGAAACCTATTTCGCTATGCGTTTGGTCTATCGACCATTTTGTTTCTTTTGTCATTTTATTATGTTTTACTTTTTGATTGAAATCCGGCAAATTAATGCCGGGAAGAATTATTTATGGTCGTTAATGGCACGTTGTTCATGGTTCACCTTACGCTCTTTTTTGTGCATTTTGCGTTCCTTTTTGTCCATCTTGCTATCCTTCCTATCCTTCTTCATTTCTCTCCTGTCCTTCTTATTTTCAGCCTCATTTTCCCTTTTCTTGGCCTGGTCATCTTTTTTGTCTTGCTTCTCATCTTGTTTAGATGGAACATATTGTTGTGCAAAAGAAGGTGTAACACCTAAACAAACCGCCATGATGGCCATAACAATGTACTTTTTCATAATCTTAAATTTTACTTTGTTGTATATAATTGCTGCAGTTGACTTTTTAATGTCAGTTTAAATACAGCTTGAAGAATGCTTATTGATGAATTATTCCAAAGTCTACTCCCTGGCAAGTGTAATTTTCAATCCTGAACGCCTGTTGTGCCTGCGTCCGTCTTTTGTTTTATTTGTTGCTATTGGTTCATACTCACCATGCCCATAAGTCCTTATCCTTGATTCGCTTAAACCCTTATTAACAAGATACCTTTTTACTGCATTAGCCCTTTTTTCAGAAAGCCTCTGGTTATAGTTTACAGTACCAATCGAGCAGGTATACCCATCAATTTTTACGATGATTTTATCATCAGCCATAGCTTTACTATATACTTCATCCAGAGTATTATAATCTGAAGCATGGATAATTGACCTATCAAAATCAAATTGTACCGGCTGGATAACATCTATTACTACTGGTTTACGCTCTGGAACCACTACTACAGGTGTGGGGGTTACTAATGTGAAATCATTTCCATTGGCAACGCAATTATTATTATTCGCCAAAACTCCTGAATACTTACCTTCACATAACCCAGAAACGGTTAATGAATTATCTGAACTAACGGTTCCGGTATACACTGTTTGGTCTGTACCATTATATTTCTTATTTACATTAATAATAGTACCAGCTCTAAGACCATTAAATACTACCGAACCATCGCAAACTCCTGGAGCACTAGGATTCACAGTACTTTGGGAAACAATATACATACGGGGGTCTTTAAGGCTGATACTACCACCCTTAACATTCTTTTTCTTAATAGTAACAACAATGTCGGAATAGGTACCTGCTCCTAAATTATCAATGGTCAATTGACTATCTGCTTTCACCACACCGCCAAACTGTGTTGGCTGCTTGCTATTGAGTAGATAATCTACTGTTGCAGGCTGGTTGGGTGTTAAGCCATGTATGGAGATACTACCATCCAATAGTCCACAATAGGTAGGCGACTTTGCATCAATTGCCGATATAGTCATAGGCGCACATTTCTTGCCCATGAAAATTCTCAGACCAATATTGATACCATAGTCCTGGTTGGTACTGCTTTTTACATTACTCATCAGTGAATTATAAGTACCGATACCACTTGTAAGCCTGTAATCAGACTGTGCATTATTATTAAATGGCTTAACCATATAATAAACTCCAAAATTGAGTGCCATATAGTCAGACAAGAAATAATTGAAGGAAGGTTGCAATAATAACCCGATTGAAGCCTGCTTATATGAAGTACTACCTGTTTTAGATGTTGGGGGCATTGCCTCTCCTACACTATAGCCTAATGACCTCTTGATATTAGCATATGCCTGATAATCGCCATTAGGGTTATTCCTTAAAAATTCCGCCTTAGTAATCAGCCAATCATTGACTGAAGGAGTTGCAGCGTTATCGTAAACCGAAGTTAATACTCCTTCTACCCTCTCGAATTTATAAATTGCTTCATAATCGAAATTGGCATGTGTGGTATAGGAATTTTTCATTTCCAGGTTGATTAATGCACCTGCATCAGCCGTAAATCCCCAATGTTTAGAAAAGCGGTTTTTATACTTTAACACTACAGGGACATTAAAATTGGTGGCTATCATGTCTTCCTTAATGTTGTGTCCTGTTACCTGCTGCCTGTAAATATTACCTGCACCATCAGTTGCCTGATAGGCAATGCTATAATTGTCCATAGCTGCATGGCCACGTTCTTTCATAAACATTAATCCCGCGCCTATACCCCAATGGCGTTTTGGGCCAAAGAAGAAACCCAACTGGGCATCTGCCCCATATGAATAGCCATCCCTGAATTTAAGTGATGAGACATCTGCATTTACAGCATTCAGGTTATTCATTAGTGAATTGGCAGTAGAAAAATTTTGGTTCGCCATGCCACCCAAAACATTAATATCTATAACCCAGCGTCCCAAAAGGCTATCGTGCGTATAGTCGGGGCTATATTTCTGGGCATTTGCAGTCTGGGCTAAAGCCCCTGCAAGCACTATAAATAATATTTTTTTCATTGTTGATTGTTTGAGATATGAAATGAAGTGTTTTATAGGGCAGGAGATAGAATATTTGAAGAAGATTGTGGCTCTTCTCCTATCTCCCGCCTATAAAATCTAGTTTTTGATTATCCTTGAATAAGCGATATTAATACCATTGCGGGTACAGACAACTATATAAGGCCCAGCCCCCAAACTGCTGATATCTATTGTAGCACGATTAGCAATTGTAAATTCCTTGCCTACCATTTGTCCCACCATATTCCATATACTTACTTCAATTTGATCCTTATCAGAAGAAGTAATAACTACATTGATATGACTTGTGGCTGGGTTAGGAAAAACCGACATACTAATAGCATCACTATTCACTTCCTGCACACCAAGTGGAACTGAGAAATAAGTCTTCTGAAGGCAAGTGCCGTTAGTAGTCATTACCCAGTAATACTTGTTATTAAAATCAGGGTTAGTATTCACATAGTCCTGATTAATTTCACCACGCATTATAGTTGAATCAAGTGTAGATACATTATCATAACCCCACTGGTAGCTACCTTCATTATTAGGTGTACATACAAAGTGATTATTGAAATAGGTTACCACATCTATTTGTGCTATTTCAGCACTTACAGTTATCGGTGCATTACTCTTCTTCGAACAACCAGTACTGGTATTAGTTGCTGTCAAATTCACCAAAGCATTTCCTATGGTATTGAAATTCACCAGAGAATATTGATGGTAAATACCCTCAGCCCATACAAAGGCATTGTTTGCCGACCATGCATAGGTTATTCCAACAGGTGGCAAAGATGATGTACCGAAATTCTGGTACATCGTACCCTTACAAACCGTAGGATAACATTGTGTAGTAATAGCTGGAGCGGTAGGTAGTGCATTAACTGTTACAGAATGTGTAACACTTACATTTCCACATACTCCTGATACAGTATAACTGATAATATCACTGCCCTGCGCCACACCTGTTACAATACCACCAACCACAGTTGCGGTAGCATTTTGTGATGTCCAGGCACCGCCTGATACACTAGATGTTAGTGTAATAGTAGCCCCAACACATACTTGCATTGACCCTGATAAGATTCCTGCATCAGCAAGTGCATTGATGGCAATTACCTTATTGGCAATA
>CAIWHI010000109.1 GCA_903912435.1 uncultured Bacteroidota bacterium
AGCACCACCATTCTTTCTATAAACTGAAAGCTTTGGCTAGCCTTACCACCATATATGGTGGTATTAATATCCGGTAGGTTGATGTAGCCGCCTTTTACCCTTGCCTGAACGAAGAAGTGTTTGTAAAAATCAAATTGCAAACCAAGGCTGGCCGAAACACTATAGCCGGCAAGGTGGTAGGCTTTTTTACCGGCCTCCATATTGTGTTTGGGTGGTTGGCCCAGTATGTCGGCATCAGTATCGGGTATAACCATACCCAGGCCCACACTGCCCAGGGCGGCAAGCACCAGTTTATGGTTTTTAGAAATCCACAATTGCTCAAAACGGCCTCCATCTACACTGAAATCATTCAATCCATCACAATGCTCGAAGTTGGAAACAAACCCCTTGGGCAGGTTATCAATAATTGATGGGCCGGGGTTAAAGTCGTCACAATCCTCACCTACAGCCACCTCGGTATTTTTGTAGGTGCCTATGTTTTCGCCCTTGGTAATAGTGCCTGTGAGTTTTGTGGTTTGCTTCGCAATAGTATATTTCATATGGTCGTGACCAACTGATATGAAATTATGATCATCAATAAAATACCCTATGCGGTAATTGAATTGGGGTATAGTGAATGTAGTAATGCCATAATAAGCCGATGAAAATGCTGTTGGCCCATCAGTTGCACGGATATCGGTAATATTAAAATTATACCCATCGCCCCAAAATTTCATATCGCTATGCGAATATGCCGACCTGTTGTAGCCCCAATATAGGAACATAGTCCCTTTTCTTTGGTAAAGGTGGCGGGTTTCAGGTTTGTATACTTCACGCACTGGTTTGGGGCCTGGTAATTCGGTGGAGTTTTTTTTATCCTGGGCACTGGTAGCCAATGGGGCCAGGAATATGAAAAATAAGGCTGCTAATATATTGTATTTCATTGTTTTGTTTTTTGCAAAGCCAATTACGTATTGCCATTTAACCTTGGTAATGCATTTGGGGTGCAAAAGTATTTTCGAACAAAACAGAAAAGTATGATTGTTGTCAGGTTTAGGGGATGTGGTTTTTTTTGATACAATAAGGCTGAGTTATTGTTTAACCTACAACTTATATCCCGGACGGTTTCGGGAAGCAATAGCATCATATTTGGTGAAAGAATCAATTTGCCCAATTGCTTTGTAGGAACTAGCCAACAATTCAAAAGCCCCCTGGAATTGAGGGTTCTGAGCCAAAGATTGGTAGGCATATGCTATGGATGAATCGTAACGGGCCATATAATAATAGGTAAGTGAAATATTGCCATAGGTTTCTTCGTTCGCAGGGTTCATAGGTATTAAATTTTTGTTATAAATAATTGCTTCTTCATATTTCTTTGTCACAAAACATAGTCTTGAAAGATTATAGAGTACCCTGGGCTGTATGGGGTTTAGGGATAGGGATTTGAGGTAGTGGGTGTAGGCGGAGTCGGGCTGAGAATTATTTTCGAACAGGATAGCAATATCAAGGTGGGCATTAGCATAGTTGGGGTAAATACTTATGGCTTTGCGAAGTACACTTGCGGCTTCATTTATTTCATCCAGGGTAGGTTGGGTTTTGTAGGTGGCAAATCCATTTACCATTTCATCTCCGGTATAATAATTTAGCCGGGCTGAATTTGGTGATTTGGCAAGGTCTGTTTTGAAAAGGGTAATATTATTCTGCCAATCCTGATTACGGGTATATATAATAGCGAAACAACCAAGACAAACTATTCCTAATATTATGGGGATGAGTGGTTTCTTAAATATACCGGAGCTATCAACATCTTTAATGACTGCAAGATTTTCTATTAATAATGCCACCAATAAGCAAAAAGGTACCGACCCGAAAAATAAAAACCGCTCAGCCATTGTAGAGCCTATGAGTAAAAAAATATTGGTAAACAAGGCCATAGTGCAGAGGTAAAAAATGGCTATAAAGGGGTAATAGGTTCTGCTTTTATTGAATAACCCGTAAATGGAATAACCTATTAGATATAGGTAGGCCGCCAATGATATGATTACCCTGGCATCCCATAGGTGCACATAAGGTATTGAGCTAAAGGAATAATCACATAGGAGTGGGTAGGGGATCAATAATAACTTGAGGTAATGGCCCAGAATAAGGACTGCGGTAGCTAAGCGGGATTCGAAGGATAGTGCCGGATGAGCCAATGCATTTTCTATGGTCTCAATATGCGCTACATGGTTGGTGTGGTATGTATTTTGCACCGAATAATGGAGTAGTAAAAATGCACCGCCTGCCACTATTGAGGTAGCAATTATCTGAAGACTGGCCTTACGGTTTTGTTTTTCATAAAACAGGAAAAGCACAGGGATGATGGCCAATAGAGTGATAGAGGTTTCCTTAGCCATCAGTGAAAGGAAGATACACATTGCTCCAAAAATTAGTTGGGCTAGCTTGCCCTGCCTGGCATACCTTAGAAACAGATTGAGCGACAGGAAGCCAAAAAGGAAGCACAATAGTTCGTCGCAGCTTTTGATATTAGCAACCACCTCGGTATGGATAGGGTGGAGGGCAAAAAGGAGTGCCCCAATAAAGGCAAGCACATTTTTATGTCCCTGAAACAGTGCAGAAAAAAAATGATAAACAACTGCCACACAAGCTGCAAACAACAACACACACAGCAAATGATAGTAAAAAGCCTCTTGCCCAAAAAACTGGTGTACCACCGAAAATACCACTAACGACAAAGGTTTGTATAGGTCATTATCTAAATGGGAGTTCCAGCCATAGAGGTAGGGGGTGCTTAATAATTTTGGGATAGCCTTCATGCCATTGGTAACCAGGGCATTGTCTTTAATCACTACATGGTCGTCAAGCACAAAACCATTGTTTAGTGTATTGGCATAAGCAAGCAATGATATGGCAATAAGCATTGTGAGCAACCGGGTATATAATGAAATGGGTTTCTTTGCCATAGATGGCAAAGGGGTACTTGGATCATTTTTTGTATTGGGCAAACTGCTTTTTGTTTTAAGGCTGCTCATATCACCTGCAATATATAATAATGGCTGAAAATTAAGCTAATATCCTGTTATTGCAATGGGTGGGGGCGCGTATTTGGTAAAGCACATCGTGCTAACCTCGCTGCAACCACCCCAGTTTTGGCTACGCCAAAACGTCCCCTCCTAAAAACAGGAGGGGAGTCCCGCACGTCTTATCTGCCTTATTTTTAATTATTTAGGGTGTAATTTAATTTATATGTATAAATAAGAGGTGGTGTATATGAGCATTGGGTTTCAGGTGTTTGGTTTTGGCTTGGGGAAGATGAATACCTTCGGAGATAGGGTTTTATTTGGCAGAACCTGATGTCCCTTCGGAACTTCAGGAACAACGATTAGTAGGTTTTAGTGCGCCTGGAATCCTTGCAAACCAATTTTGGCTAAAGCCAATTTCATTCAATATCCTTTCCCCGGCAAAAATGCCA
>CAIWHI010000110.1 GCA_903912435.1 uncultured Bacteroidota bacterium
ACATGGCTCACCAGCAATGCCAATGCAATCGTTGCAGGCCCCGGACTAATCCGTGGTGCAATACCCGGTATAGATTCAATTTTCTATGCAGTGACCAATTATTGCGGTACCGAAGTTTCGCACCTGATTGTGACTATCAATCCAATTCCGGTATTATCACCAATAGCTGGCCCTACAAGCCAGTGCATAGGTTCGGTAATTACGCTAACAGAATCAGTAGGTGGTGGCACCTGGTACAGTAGCAATAGTGCAATAGCCGATATTGGCAGTGGCACAGGTATTGTTACAGGCATTGCGGCAGGTACAGCCAATCTTACCTATTCTGTAACCAATGGTTTTGGTTGCGCTAATAGTGCTATCCAAACCGATACTGTTTATACCACACTTACAGTTCCTACCATCACAGGTAGTTCCAGTGTGTGTACAGGTTCATCCATCACCCTTGCCGATGCAATGGCTGGTGGTACATGGATCAGTGGCAACCCAACAATAGCTACAGTAAATTCGGTTACCGGATTGGTAAACGGCTTATCAGCGGGTACGGTAACCATCTCTTACTCTCTAGCAAGTAGCTGCGGTTTGGTTACGGTTACTAAGGATGTTGTTGTGAATTTATTCCCAACCCTGCCTGCCATCACAGGTCCATCATCAGTTTGTCAGGGAGCGAATATCACCTTGTCGAATACAGTTGCCGGTGGTATCTGGTCAAGCACATCAGCTGCAATTGCTACCATAGGTTCGCTTACTGGGGTGGTGAACGGTATCTTCCCTGGTGCAGATATCATCAGTTATACCCTTACCAATGCTTGCGGCACAGCTGCAACTACTACAATAATTAATGTAAATCCATTACCTAACCCAGGCTCTATTACAGGTCCATCTACAGTATGTATTGGTTCAGCCATTACATTGACAGATGCCGCTACCGGTGGTGCATGGAGTACAGGCAATACAAATGCGAGTGTATCAGGTGGTATAGTATCAGGCCTAAGTGCTGGTACCGACCCGATTAGTTATACTGTTACCAATGGTTGCGGTTCGGCATCTGCGGTGCAGACAATAACTATTGTACCAATACCGGTAGCAGGAACAATAACAGGTTCTACCAATGTATGCGTGGGTGCAACCACCACCCTTACCGATGCCGCCACTGGTGGGGTATGGAGCAGTACCAATGCTAATGCCACAGTAAGTGGTGGTATAGTAACTGGTGTTGCAGCGGGAACTGATACAATTGTATACACAGTTACCAATGCATGTGGCACTGCAAGTACCTCACTTGAAATTACTATTAACCCACTTCCGTTTGTAGCTGGCATTACCGGACCTACATCGGTATGTATTGGCTCGCCAATAACGCTTGCCGATGCTACCGCAGGTGGTTTCTGGAGTGCAACCAATACCAATGCTTCTGTAGCAGGTGGTATGGTAACTGGTGTTTCTACAGGAATAGACACCATCATGTATTCTATCAGCAATATGTGCGGAACGGTAGTTGCCTCCCATATTGTAACTGTAAATGCTACTGCTGATGCAGGTACTATCACAGGTGCATCTAATGTTTGTTCTGGAACATCACTAATACTTACCGACCTGGTGGCTGGTGGTACATGGTCAGCAAGCAATGCTACAGCAATAGTAGCTGGTGGGGTGGTAATAGCCATTTCAAACGGTATTGATACCATATCCTACACCGTTACCAATGCATGCGGAACAGCTACGGCTACCAAGGTCATTACAGTAACCCTATCACCTACAGGTGGTGCGGTGGTTGGTCCGGCTACCGTATGTAAGGGTTCTACCGGAACATTTACTGATGTGGCTGGTACTACGGGCGGTATATGGACAGTAGCCAATACCAATGCAACCATAACTGCAGGTGGTATCCTAACCGGGGTAAATACAGGAACTGATACTGTGAAGTATACCGTATCTAATATCTGCGGCATAGCTACTGCTACAAAATTAGTAAATATCAATACGGTGCCAAATTCAGGTACCATTAATGGTTTGTCAATCGGTTGTGCGGGTAATACTATTGCACTAAGCGATGCAGCCGGCGGTGGTGTATGGACAAGTTCAAATGCCTCATTGGCATCTGTTGCATCAAGCGGGGTAGTTACTTTGTTTGCAGCAGGTACGGTTACCATCAGCTATACCATTACCAATATCTGCAGTGCTACATCAGCCACACATCCTATTACCATTAAGTCTGTAAGCGATTGCAGCGGTGGTGGCGGTACTGCGGTTTATCCTGTAACAACAAATGATGCCGATGAACTCAAGGTTTATCCTAACCCTAATAATGGCTCCTTCAATATGAACCTGATATCAGGTATCAACGAGCCTGTAGAGGTAACGATTACCAATGTGATTGGAGAAAAAATCAGCCAGTTCACTACAACCACCAATATGGTTACCAATATTATCCTCAACAAGGCGGCAGGTATTTATATCCTATCGGCTAATACTATCCATGGTAGGTTTGTTGCCAAGATTACAGTTGAATAAAGATTTATAATAATAATAAAAGCATCCATCATACCGTTTTATCCGGTCAGGTGGATGCTTTTTTTATGGGTATACTAGATATAAGCAATGATGGGACTGCCCTCCTGTTTTTAGGAGGGCATGTTAAAAAGGGACTGGAACAGTTCACTTTTTAACAGGGTGGTAGGGGCGAGGTTAGCAGGAATACACAAGCCAGGTCAAATAAAACCCCATCCGTCAGTACCGCTTTCCGCGGTCAGACGGATGAGGTTTTGGCGCGCATAGCCAACCTCGCCAATTCCAATTGGTCTGACGGCGGAAAGCGGTACTGACCAATTGGAATTCCGTAACCTCCAATTTGAAATTATATGTCCCTACAATAAACCACCCTAATCTAATACTAGGAAACGGCCTTAGCCCATCGGGGTATTGATTGTTTTTTTATTGGGCAATAATCCTGAAAATCTTAAAATCCTTATATCCTAATTCAGACAAAAAATAGAAAATCGGTCAATTTCTAGCCATTTTTTACACAAAATCATGCCTCATCCTGTCATTTTGGCAATTTTTATAGTTTGGAATATAGATTGATGATAAGTACATGAACATAAAAAATAACAAATATATTATGCAGGAAAAAGGCTCTATTTCTATTCACACGGAGAACATCTTCCCGATTATTAAGAAATTCTTGTATTCCGACAATGAAATCTTCCTTAGGGAATTGGTTTCAAATGCTGTTGATGCGGTTCAGAAAATTAAACGCCTTGCGGCACTAGGCCAGTTTCATGGCACACTAGGGGAAACCAGTGTAGAAGTTTCGTTTAACGAAGAGGCTAAAACTATCACCATTTCTGATAATGGACTTGGTATGACTGCCGATGAAATCAAGAAATACATTAACCAGATTGCCTTCTCAGGTGCTGAAGAATTTGTAGAAAAATTCAAGGATGCTAAGGATGCCAACGAACTGATTGGTAAGTTTGGTCTAGGTTTCTATTCGTCTTTCATGGTGGCCGACCAGGTTGAAATCCAGACCCTCTCTTACCAGGATGGTGCAGAACCAGCAAGGTGGATTTGCGATGGCAGTACTGAATTTGAAATCTCTGAAGGTAACCGTACCACAAGGGGTACCGATATTATCCTTCACCTGAACAAGGATTCAGAAGAATTTGCTGAAAAATATAAGCTCCAGGGCATATTGGATAAATATTGCAAATTCCTGCCTGTGCCAATAAAATTTGGTACAAAAACAGAATACCTCGATAACGATGATACCGATACTTATGAAGAAGCCGAAGAGGTAACCGACGAAGTAAAGGAAGGTGAAGAAGCTAAGGAAGACAAACCAGCCGCTCCTAAATCTAAGCAAGTTGATAATATCATCAACAATACTGCGCCTATCTGGACCAAGATGCCTGCTGACCTTAAGGATGAGGACTACCTTGCATTCTACAAGGAGCTTTACCCAATGAGTGAAGACCCATTATTCTGGATTCACCTGAATGTAGATTATCCATTCAACCTTACCGGTGTATTGTATTTCCCTAAGGTGAAAAACGAACTGGAATTACAGCGCAACAAAATCAAATTATTCTCACGCCAGGTATTTATTACCGATGAGGTGAAGGATATTGTTCCTGAATTCCTGATGCTGCTGCATGGTGTTATTGACTCCCCAGATATACCGTTGAACGTATCCCGTAGCTTCCTGCAGGCCGATAGCAATGTGAAGAAAATCAACAGCTATATTACCCGTAAGGTAGCTGATAAATTGGCAGAACTGTTTAAGAACGATCGTAAGGGTTATGAAGACAAGTGGACAGATATAGGCTTATTTGTGAAATATGGTATGATTAGCGATGAGAAATTCTACGATAAGGCCAAGGATTTCGCATTGCTAAGCAGTACAAAGAAGGACCATTACACAATGGGCGAGTACCGTGAAAAAGTTCAGGGTGAACAAACCGATAAGGATGGTACTGTGGTTTACATTTATACCAATGACCCTGCCAAGCAAGACTCATTCATACAGAGTGCCAACAAAAAAGGTTATGATGTATTGTTGATGAACTCTCCGCTAGACAGCCATTTTATCAGCACCATAGAGCGCAAACTGGATAAAACCACATTGAAGCGTGTAGATGCTGATATTATTGAGAACCTGGTAGAAAAAGAAGTGAAAATTGAGTCTGTATTAACGGCAGATGAGAGTACTAAGGTAAAGGCAATCTTCGACAAGGCTATAAGCCGTGCAAACATGAAGGTGGAAATTGAGGGTATGGGTGCCGATGAGTTACCAGTAACTGTGACCATGGACGAGTTTATGCGCAGAATGAAGGAAATGGCAGCACTAGGTGGTGGCGGTATGGGCTTCTATGGCTCAATACCCGAAACTTTCAAAGTTGCTATCAATGGTAACCACAAACTGGTAACCCGCATTCTGAATTCAAGTGACGAAGGCGAACAAACCAAACTAGCCAAGCAAGCCTTCGACCTTGCTATGCTATCACAGGGTATGCTCACCGGTGCCGAATTGACTGACTTTGTGAACAGGAGTATAGAGCTAATCTAGTAGTTAGTAGAAAGACGTTCGTGGAAAAGTGCTTTAAATTGAAGTTGAAGTTTAAAATTATCATGGATTAATATAAACAGTCCCTTATCATTTTGGTGAGGGACTGTTTGTTTTGGGGCTTGATGGGTTTATGTGGTTTCCACATCGCTTTTTTTATACCCCTACTCTATCTGGAGGAAGGATTAAATTATTTAATTTTCATATATTTTTTGAGTATTTGAAAACCAAGTAGTAAAATTTGTTGTCAATCATTAGGACTTGAGCCTAATACAAAATTACGCTCATTCAAAAAAACACAAGGGGCAGCATTCACCCAAACTTTGCTTTCTAAAAATTCCCACTTAACTTCACCTATCCACAAACAGGAGGCAGGTGAATAAATTACCATTGAAAAATATTTTATTGGTGGCTACAGGCCTGCTTTTTCTTTGGCCTGCTTTTTCATTCAGTAAGAAAAATGAAGGTATTAGGTTAGTGAGGCCAAAGGGTTGGCCTAAACCTGTATATAACCTGAAAAATAACCCGATTACTGAGTCTGGTTTCAAATTGGGCAGGAAATTGTTTTACGACCCTATCTTATCAAGGGACGGTACTATTTCTTGTGCTAGCTGCCATACCCAGTGGAGTGCTTTTACCCATATAGACCATGGTCTGAGTCATGGGATAGAGGGCCGGAAGGGTAAACGGAATTCACTATCCTTATTCAACCTGGCATGGAATACCTCTTTTATGTGGGATGGGGGTATCAATAATCTGGAGGTGCAACCTCTGGGGCCTATTAACAATAAGGCCGAAATGGATAATACCCTTGAAAATGTAATCAAGCAACTGGATAAATCGCTTGCCTACCGCGATGGTTTTTATGATGCTTTTGGCGATAGTGCCATTACCGGGCAAAGGGTGCTCAAGGCATTGGCGCAGTTTACCGTAATGTTCCAGTCTTATAACTCAAGGTATGATAAGTATATGAGGAAGGAGGCGGGCGGTGAAATGAGTCCGCAGGAACTGCATGGACTAAGCATAGTGAGGGGGAAATGCAGCACCTGCCACCCGGAACCCTTGTTTACTAATTATAGCTATCAGAATACCGGCCTGCCCCTAGAGCCCGACCTAAAAGATTATGGCCGTATGACCATTACAGGTGACCCGGCTGATTCGCTGAAATTTAAAGTGCCCTCCCTGCGCAATGTGGTGATGACCTATCCATATATGCATGATGGCAGGTTCAGGAGTATCAGGCAGGTATTAGACCATTATACCAACAGCATAGTGCAAAGCCCCACATTGGCAATAGAATTTAAGCAGGGCATGGCATTGAGCGACCAGGATAAAAAAGATATTATCGCATTTTTGGAAACCCTTACTGATAAAGATTTTTTGCAAAACCCCTTGCTAAGGGAGCAATAAAAAAGGGTATTCCATAGAAATGGAAAACCCTCTTAACTTAATCACACAACACATCATTCCTAAGGCATCAACACCTTATCAATTACATGAATTACCCCATTCTTTTGGTAAACATCTTTTATCGTTACCATAGCCACATTACCTTTTGAATCTTTCACTTCCAGGTGCTTACCCTTTTGCATTACGGTGAGTTCTTCGCCTTGCACTGTTTTGAGCATTGCCTTTCCATTACCCATTTTCACCTTGTCCATCAGTGCCTTTGAGTCAAGTGAACCTGCCACTACATGATAAGTGAGCACAGATGTAAGCATAGCCTTGTTTTCGGGCTTAAGCAGATTGCCCACAGTACCCGAAGGTAGCTTGTCGAAGGCAGCATTAACCGGGGCGAAGACTGTGAATGGTCCGGCACCTTGCAGGGTTTCTACCAATCCGGCTGCTTTTACTGCTGCCACCAGGGTAGTATGGTCTTTAGAATTGAGGGCATTTTCTACAATGTTTTTTGTCGGATACATTGCCGCACCACCTACCATTACCGTCTTTTCCATTTTTTTGGCAGATACATTATCTACACCACCTGCAATTAAAGCCATTGCTACCACCGGGATAAAAAGAATACGCTTCATAAATTTTGTTGTTTAGTTTGAAATTTGTTTTACCCTATTAATTACGGACTCTTTTGTCTTTTGGATTTGTGGTGGTGGATTTTTTTATGTTGGTGATAGCACCAATTAGGATAAGGATGTCCCTTTTCCCCAATTATTCCATTAACAAACGAGCCTAAAAAGTTATTGATTTGTCATTGCACCTAAACTGTTGAAATAATACGATATGATTGTATAATTTAGTACCGCCATAAAATATAAGTATGATAATAGACCGTTTGGAAAATGCCACCAATTATTTTCCAATTCACCAATTAGCACCAGCAGCTTTCCATTATCTGCAAAACACCGACCTTGCCACCCTGGCTCCCGGTCAATATTCTATTGATGGAGATAACTTATTTGCCATAGTTCAGATATACGAAACCCTGGACCCTGAAAATGAGGTAATGGAGTCGCACAAAAAGTATATAGACATACATTATATGGTGAAGGGCGCTGAATTGGTGGGCCATGCTTTGCTAAAAGACCATACTGTTACCAAAGAGTATGATGAGGAAAAAGATTTTATGCTTTATTCAGACGAGCCTACTTTTTTCTCTAAACTAGAGACCGGCACCTTTATGTTGTTTTACCCTACCGATTTGCATATGCCCTGCCTTGAAATAAATGGTAAGGAGTTTATTAAGAAGGTGGTTATTAAGATGAAGGTGTAAGTTTCTAATATTATACAAAGACCGGCATTCCTTAGCCCCCAATATCATTGACTTAAGGATTTTCCAAGGTTTTATTTCTTGTATTTTCACATTGAACCCCGCTGGGCAATGTCATTAAGTTAAGGGTTTTAGGGAACTCCAAATTTATTTCCTTCTTCTTTTGAGACCTTTTCCAGTGTTATGTCACCCTTTCATGGCTTACAACATTGGCCATCATTGCTACCCAGGGCGATGCCCTGGGCTGACATATCAAGCCCTCCGCGGCGGGAGCCATTGATTTCGGTTTCTACTAAAATGTATTTGTTTTAACCCAAAATGCTTAACTTAATGACATTGCCTGTTGGGGTTCCTATTAATAATTATGCTTATACCACCTGTTTCACTGGCGGCAATTCATATTTAAGCCCTTCGTGCTATTGAAGAAGGTATATATAATTACACCAACGGTATTTTCATTTATTAGATAAAATGGGCTAATAAACTATGCTTGAGATCCTAGTTACTTACGCTTTTGGTTTTAGGACTTTCGGGGTGATGCGACTTCCCCAAAAGGAAAAACCTAAAGGCGCACACCTTTAGGTTTTATTTCTGTACAACAATTAAGAATAATTAATGTACACGCTCTTAATATAAAATATTAATCCTTTATATTCCTGCCACCCAAACGATAGCTTAATGACAATTGTAATGAAGGGCTCTTATATAATTGATCTGACACGTACTTAGCACCAGAACCGCCACCGCTGTTCCAGAATGTTTGCACATTGCGAATATCGAGGGCCAGGTTTGGAGATAATTGGTACGAGAATCCAAACAAATAACCAAGTCCGAATTTAGAATCAAAATCACTTACTGCAAGTGCCGGTTTATTGTCATTGCCAATTTGGGTAAATATACCTGGTACCGGATTAGCAACAATTGGAGGGGCTGCATCTATATTTATTCCCAGGTTGTAGATAATATTGAATCCTCCAAAGAAATCGAAGTTACCCACCATGTAACGCACTGATATAGGCACCTCAAAGCTGTGTAATGTAGAGAAGCTATAAGTATTGCTTACCTGCTCCTTGCTAAAAGTATTGCTGCCCTGGTTTTGAGTGTAACGGTAAAAATTATCGGTCATTGAGAAATCATTATTAGCTCTTTGGAAGTATTTCAGTTCGCCCATAATTGATATGTCTTCTCCAAAAATAAACTTACCGGTAATACCAAACTGGAAGCCCTTAAAGCTATTAGGGCCAAAGAAAGTACCATTGATACCGGCAGTAAGCCCTGGTGCAAATATAGCATTACCTACTTTATACTTAATATCATTGAATGCAGCACTGATGTTTTTTGCAGCGTCAAGAGCACTGGCATTGTCAGCAGCTTTTAAAGAACCATCTTTAGATTGCTTACTTTCAGAGCTACTTCCTGATCCAAGGGTATTTTTAGTTTTACCAAAGGCATTTTTATTCCCAGATTTTGCAGCGTAGGAGCTTTTGCCGGCCGTACTTGTTTCATCTGTGCTGTTTTCCTCATTTGTAGCATACTCAATAATCTTTTCATTAGAGATGGTATCGAATATGAAGTCTTTTTGATTAGGTTCAGACCTAAACTTAGACTGCTTCAATACTATTACCTGCATTTCTCTGGTAATATGCTTTTGGGTACTGTTGTTGGCAACAGCAGTAGTTGGTGTACCAGTTGTGCCACCACCTTTAGCACTTTGCTTATTGGCTGTTGTAGTTTTTGGGTCATTGTTGGCTATAGTGCCATTGTCTGAACCATTATTAGTTTTAGCTATTGAAGAGCTGTTTTTCTGATTGTTATCACCTGTAGGTAGGCCATTGTTTGCAATAGTAGCTACTTTGGCACTAATAGCATTAGACCCGCCATTATTAGATGCCAATGCCAGTTGATTCATCTTTTTGATGTCAGTAGTAGTGCGGCGATTAGTTTTGTGGTGGTTACCTGTAGTTTTAGCAACACTATTTTTTGTATTAGCAGTAGTTTGCTTATTGTTATTTACTGAAGTATTACTTGCAGTAGATGCAATAGGCTTATTAGTGTGATTAGTTGCATTTTTCTTGTTAGTAGCTACCGAGCCATTATTATTAGCTGATGTATTATTATCATTATTTGCTACCTGATTTTCAGTTGCCTTATTATTGGTATTAGCTAACTTATCTCCAAACTTGCTGGCGGTGGTTGATTTTTCAGTTTTAGGTTGAGTAGTGTTTTTGTTAGCAATTGCTTGTTTGTTATTGTTAATAGCGTTGGTGTGATGTATGTTAGATTTCTTAACTGGTTCGCTATTGTTTTTTGCTATGGCAGTTTTGTTGTCAGCATTATTGGTAGTAGTTGATAACGAACCTTCATTGCCTGATGGTTGATTAGCCTTCGCTACGTTATTGTCGGTATTATAATTGGCACCAGAAGTGGTTGATGCTGTATGGTGGGTATTAGAGCTATGGTTTGATTTATGGCCATGACCTTTTTCACCATTATTGCTGGCTGCTATTGGCTGATTACTTATTTTATTGTTATTATTCTTGTTGCCTACAGTAGGTTGCGTTGTTTTATTATTCAATGAAGCTACCTGAGTATTATCACTGCTACCTGATGGAGATTTTACATCTTTATTATCTGTAGTTTTTGATAAATCTTCTTTAGAATTCACTGGTTTAGTAGCATCAAAAGTATTATTTACTTGATTTGTGCCTGGTAAAGTGTTATTAGCTGTATTAGTAGCAACTGATGAATTCAATGCGCCTATTGATGAAGTATTGCCTGCATTTGGAGCAATAGTTTTTGCTCCATTTTCAGGTTTATTGTTTGAAGTATGGGTAGTAGCTACAAGGTTTTCGGTTTTATTATGATGAGAATTAGCTACACCCGTTTTTACTTCAGATGATGTATTATTCACTTCATTATTTATTGCTGGTTTAGTAGCTCTATGATTATTTGTAGGAGTACTTGCTGTTTTTCCTTCAGTAGCACTTGTGTTTACGTTAGATTGATGATTAGAATTGTTTGCAGTAGTATGAGCTAATGAGGTTGATTTGTTGTCAACAAGAGTGGAATTAGCAGTTGTGTTTTTATTAGAACTAGAATTAGTTGAAGATGTATTGTTTGAAATAGAATTAGTTGAGGTAGAATTAGTTGTAGTCGTATTTTTTGAGTGAGTATTATTGGCAATAGCAGATTCATCGGTAGTGGTGAGCGAAACCTTTGAATCATTGTTGCCTGATTTTGTAGTAGGACTATTTTCATTTACTGCATCAGTGCCATTGGTTTTAGCAACATTATTAACTGCTATCAATGGCATGTAGCTTGATGAGTTACCATTAAGGAGTGAATTAGACATTCTATATCCACCCACGGTTACTGACGTGATGAGGAATAAAACCCCTAAGGCTCCAAACATGCGGCGCCAATACAAACCTACCGGCCTGGATTTTTCTTCCTGTTCCAGCAATTCGCTCATGCGCATCCAGGCTCCCGCCCGCTCCTTTTCTTCTCCACCTGATAGTCGCTGCCTCACCAGGTCATCGACGTTTACGAAATTTTTATCCATTTGGATAAAGTTTTTATTTTAGAAATACGATACTCAATACTTAACAACAACAACAATTTTAAGGCCAGGTTGAACTACATGTTCCAATGCAGCTCCAATTTTTCAATTTTTTCTTTTAATACTTTTCTTCCTTCCGACAAATGCCACTTACTTGTTCCTTCACTTATGCCTAGCATACTGCCTATTTCTCTATGATTAAAACCTTCCATCACATACATATTAAATACTGTTCTTGTAGCATCAGGCAATTGTTGCACCAATTCTACAAGTTGGTCATAATACATTTTATCGGCGTGGTCTTTTTCTACAAACTGCTCTTTATCAACTAATAATATCTGATTCGAATATTTTGTATTTTGTTTCACATAATCAGCCACTGCATGAAAGATTATTTTCCTCAACCAACCTTCGAAAGAACCTTGAAAATTAAATTGCTTAATTTTTTGAAACGCCCTTAAATAACCATTATTCAATACTTCCTCTGCCTGCTCTTCATGTGCTATGTACCTTTTCACCACACCCATCATTCTTGGATAAAATAAGTGGTATAACTTCTCCTGTGCGCCACGCTCATTGCGTATGCACCCCTGGATGAGTTGCTCCAACTCTGTGGCATGGCTCGGTACGTTATATGCCAAAGCTATAGACAAGTATATTGGTTATTAATACTAAACATACACTATAGACTGTTTTATTTTGAAAAGGGTTGGGTTCTTAACAAAATAGTAGCCTAATGCAAATGTTTTTGTGTAAAATAATGAATGTTTTGGGCATTCTGTAAAATTCGTGCCTGTTTTTGCCTGAAAAGTTTCATTTTTTGGATTTTTGGTTTGAGGTTGAAGAATAATGGGAAATTTAATTGTGTTCTACATAGGGTATATTTATGTGCACCTATTTTGAAACAGGCAAAAAAAAACTGCATCTATAGAATAGATGCAGTTTGAATATGAATGTAGTATTTTATTAAGGTCTTGAAATACGCATTTTATAATTGTACTGGTTGCTGCCTTTCCATTTTACAGTTACATCAGTACCTGGGAAGGTATAATCACCAGTTTTATGATTAAGCGCTATTTGGTTGAGCACATAAGTTTCAATATCACGCGAAATTACCAGAGATGTGCCGGCAATATTATCAGTAGCTGGTACAGTGGCCCATACACCCCTTGTAGTTCCTGCATCTCTGCATATGAGGTTGTGTATATTATGGTCGTGTGTCTCACTTACCTGGGCAAAACCAGTTGCGGAACCCAAAGTTTTAGTAATGTAGCACTCATAAGAGAATGGACCAGAAGACTGGGCATAGCTACTTAAACCTATAACCTGAAATAATACGAAGGCTAAAAAGAGGAATGATTTTTTCATTTAAAAATGGAATTTGATAGTAAATATAAAAACATTTTTCAAGAGTGCAAAAATTTTTCATTTTTTGTTCCCTCAATTGGTAAGATAGACAGTGGCATTTTATAAATGGTTGGGTATTTCTAAAAAATATTTTTAGTTTTCCTTTTTTCA
>CAIWHI010000111.1 GCA_903912435.1 uncultured Bacteroidota bacterium
AGTGGCAATGACACTAGCGGACTAACCGTAAAGGGAACCATACACTGGGTAAGCATACCTCATGCCAAAACAGCTGAAGTGCGCATGTACGACCGCCTCTTCAGGGTAGAAGACCCATCAAACGAAGATGGTAATTTCAAAGATTACATCAACCCTGATTCTATGCACATCCTCAATGCAGTATTTATAGAACCTGCCCTTGCCAATGCGAATGCCGGAGATAAAGTACAGTTTATGCGCAAAGGATATTTTTGTGTTGACCGGGATAGTACCCCTGATAAGCTGGTATTCAACCGTACAGTAACACTAAAAGATGCCTGGGCTAAAGAACAAAGAAAAGCCTGATAAAGCGATAAAGCCACTCTGATTGGGTGGCTTTATCGTTTTATACTATGTTGATTTCTTAGGTTTAACTGCGTGCTGAACCAGCCGTTCATCCATCTGCAAGGGCCGTTCCGATTTGATTTTTACTTTTCCAAAATCCGCATGCCTGGGATTGAGCAAAATATTATACTCCTCCATCATCAATACTGATGGAACCGCCATTGCCAAATATTTACCTGACTGGATAAAATTATCTCCTATCAATCTTAGGTAATCGGGTGCAGGGCTTTGGTACCAATCAGGTGGCAAATGCTCCGGGGGATAATAGAATACTCCATTATCTGGTAGCTCAATAGATACCATACAATACCCATTGGGTGGTATGATACCCATATGCACCACAGCCTCCAGCAGGGCCAGGCCTCTGTTCTGGGCCGTATACACCATATAGGTATCCCTATTGTTCCACCTGCCACCATATAGGGCCGCACCCTTGCCACTTAGGTCTTTAATATACCTGCAATCGCTTATCCTGTATACTATCATCCTACCTATGCAAAAATACCATGCTCTATTCTTCCCAGTTCATCCTGTATCATCCTTATACCTATTGAGGTATCCAGGTATTCCTTAGGCTTTTTATTACCAAATGGCACCAACCTGGTATTCATCCACTCCCTGAAATTTTCAAGGCTACCAAACACCTCTTCCCCCCTGCCATATAGCTTTGCCATTTCCACCATCCGTTCACTTTGGTCTTGCGATAGCTTTTGGCCTGCCGTATACCTCCTTAATGTACGGTCTGATGTATGTACTATCGAGGCCATCTCGGTAAGGGTAAGGTCGGTTATTTCCATCAGGTTATCCATTGCCTGCTTGGGTATCCCGGTTCTTATGATATTGATGAAATCTGTTTCACTTTTTACCCCAGCAAAATCTCTTTTACCTACCATACCCATCATACCTATTGTTTTCTGGGTAGTATAGGGCATGGTGATATAGAGTGGTGCTGCTTCTTCTACCACATGCATTGGTTTATATTCTTCTTCTGGGTAGCTCTTTTCTTTGGCTTTTGACGTCTTCTCTTCCATATTATCGGAATTATGACACAAATTTACGGACAAATGTCCGTGTTTCCAAATTTATTTTCCCGCCACCATACTTATTTCCACATTTACTCCTTTTGGCAGTCCTGATACCTGTACTGTTTCACGTGCAGGGGCATCTGTAGTAAAGTATTTACCATAGACTTCGTTTACCTGTGGGAACTGTCCCATATCCATCAGGAAGATGGTAGTTTTCAGGATATTTGAGAAATCCAACCCTGCTTCTGTCAATATTGCTTTAAGGTTTTCCATTACCTGTGTGGTTTCGGCTTTTATATCACCATCTACCAGGTTGCCTGTTTTAGGGTCTATGGGTATTTGTCCCGATATGAAGAGCAGATTGCCATATTCTACTGCCTGATTATATGGCCCTATTGGGGCGGGTGCGTTATTTGTATTAATGATTTTCTTTTCCATGATTGCAAAAGTAGCGAACGTCTTACATTTGTGCCCTATTTATGAAATACTTATTACACATTGATACCTCTACCGATTTAGGAACTGTGGCTATTGGTGGCGATGGCGAGTTGATTGCCTTGAAAATTAATGAAGGTGGACGAAACCATGCAGCCACCATCAACATATTAATTGAAGATTTGCTGGCCGGTGTGGGTCTTAAGTTCAGTGATTTATGTGGTGTGGTAGTTTGTGCCGGGCCTGGGTCTTATACTGGTCTGCGAATTGGCATGGCAACTGCCAAAGGATTATGTTATGCGCTTAATATTCCCCTGTTTTTGCATAATAGGCTCACACTTTTAGCTTATCAGTCATGGAAAGTTCACCAGCACGAATTTGATAATTATACTGCTTTATTGGTGGCTCGTGAAAAGGAATACTTTTTTGCTGTTTTCGACAATAATTTCAACTGCATTATTAATCCCCAGCACATAATTGAAAAACAATACAATGAGCTAATTAGCGGATTTCCAGGGGTTTTTTTAATAACTGATGTTGTAGAATCTGAAATTGATAAACTTTCAGTTAATATTGTTAAAAGTGACAAAAATATTACAATTGACGTGAAAATGTGGGTATATTATAGCTTTATATGCTTTAATGAAGGCAGGGCTGAAAATCTATTTTTAGCCGAACCTTTTTATCTAAAACAAGTTTATACTCATAACTAACTGACTGTAAAATACTTACGCACACCGTATCGATTTTATTTTTATACTTTAACATGACATTAACAAGATAATTTCAGTTTTAAAGTTTCATATCTCCATATTTGCGTATGTTTGCAGAATATTCATATAGATTATATCATAAGGGTATATAGCGAATCAATATTTTTTTATCAATTAACATCGTAAAATTAAATTAATGGAAACGGTATCAGCAAACACTCTGGTAATTCGGAAAAGCGAAGGTTCTAGCGAACAAATTAAATTAGATTACGTAGCTGTTAAAAACGCAGCTATGACATTAAGGGCAATCAATCACAAATTGCGTCAGCAGATTGTTAAGTTGCTTGAGGAAAACAAACGTATGAATGTTACTGACATCTACGTAAAATTACGTTTAGAGCAATCAGTTGCTTCTCAACATCTTGCCATCCTGCGTCGTGCGAATATTGTGATTACTGAGCGTGATGGTAAATTCATTCACTATGCTCTTAACCATGCTCGTATTGCTGCTGTTGCTAAGTTCGTTAACGAACTAGTTCACTCTGAAGAGAGCGGTAACTAATTTTTAATGTTATTTTTCTACAAAATAGTCCCGGCAAAACCGGGACTATTTTATTTTATATATTCTGGATGTGTTCTTTTTTTATTTCCCTGCCTTAATAGTCTCCCACGTAGTAAATAAACTCTCTTGTGTTGGCCTGTCAGTAGGTATTTCAGATAGTGGCTTACATTGCTGCATGCTTGTTTGGCAATCATAGGGCAACATTTGGTAGAGCCTTGTTCCTTTTGTTTTCCAGGCTATCATATCATCACTTACCTGCTTTATTACCTTACCGGGATTACCCACCACCAGCGACCGTGCCGGAATTATAGTTTTGGCTGCTACAAATGTCATTGCACCTATAATACTTTCATCGCCTATTTCGGCTTCATCCATTAACACAGCATTCATACCTACCAGCACGTTTCTACCCACATTTGCACCATGCACTATTGCACCATGACCTATATGGGCCCCCTCCTTTAGGGTAATAGTTATACCGGGAAACATATGTATGGTACAGTTTTCCTGCACATTGCAACCATCTTCAATCACGATTCCACCCCAGTCGCCCCTAATGGCTGCTCCGGGCCCCACATATACGTCTTTACCTATAATTACATTACCCGTAACCGCAGCCTGGGGATGAACAAATGATGATGGATGAACAACTGGTATAAAACCCTTAAATGAATAGAACATAGCCTACCAAAGGTAAAAAAAAGCGGCTTTCAATAGATACTGAATGCCTTATTTCAAAAAATATAGGATAATCAAATAAGGAGCCGAATTATTAGTAGCTAAAGGTAGGCACAAAAACTGTTTCAGAATCTTGTTTTGAGACCGTCCAGTTAAGCCCACCCTTTACCTTCGATGAATATATTACGTGATAACCTTGTGCATACATATAGTATAAGCCTTTGGTTAGCCCCCTGAAGGTAGCAATCGGTAAGGTATCAACCATACGCACCCATGCCGAATCATCATAACTTACACCTGCCGCAGGAGCATCTAAAGTACCGTATTTAATATAAATCATACAGCTATCTACATACAGGTTAGAATGTTCAGGTATTATGCTTAGCACAGCACTTCCACCCTTACCACCACCTGTAATAGCATTATCTTGTCTCTGGCAACTGCCCAACACCATCAACAATAAGAAAACGATAAAGGCCACACTCTTCATAGTAACAAAATTACTCAATTTTAGTTAAATTATTTTGGAGCCGGAAAAATAAAATTCAAACTACTTATCATCTACTTCCTTTCTCAATTTGCAATTGCTGTAGAATAGCACTAAAATATTAACCAAACGTAATATTTGATACAAATATTACAAACTAAATTTTGGTATGCATCCTTTTCTCCCCTAACTTTACAATAGCTAAATTCGTATCAAGAAAATATTGAAAAAACTGGTTGCCATATTGGTTATTATTGGTGTTTTGTTACAATCATTAAGTACGGTTGTAATAGTAGCCCAGTATATGGCCAATAGGGACTACATAGCTAAAAATCTTTGCGAAAACCGGGATAAACCCCAAATGCATTGTGGTGGTAAATGTTGCCTCAAAAAGAAACTGGCAAAAGAAGCCAAACAAAACTCGCCCACCCCACGAAACCAGAAAAACCAACAAGTAGTTACCCTTTTTTTTTCTGACTATAAGTTGAATTTACAAAGCCATTCATTTTCTACAGTCGCTGAAAAGTACTTCAGTTACAATGAGCTGGGAACAGCTAATTTCCATCATTCAGTTTTCCATCCCCCTACGGTTTAATCAATTTGATAGTATTGGGCTGCCACAATATATTGTAGGTAGCTAGTCCATTTGTGTACATATCCATTGTACCGCAATCCCCATTTACCTAAAATTGAATTAAACATGAAACTAAGCAAATTAGTCTTGCTTGGCTGCTGCATGATATCTGTAATCAGTTATGGCAGGCAGACAAGAGGCAATCAATTGAATAATGATGAAATAGTAGATACCACTACTTGCGGGTCCTCTTGCAATTGTAGCCAAAGTCAAACTCCGTTGGGCATCATGACCGACCATATACACCCCAAAGGCACATGGATGGCTTCATATACGTTTATGAACATGGCTTTGCAGGGCAACAGGATGGGTACATCAGTAGCGAGTGATGCTATGGTATATAAAAACTACGCAATGGCCCCCGAAACCATGAACATGCAAATGCATATGGGAATGATTATGTATGGCCGTACTGATAGGCTCACCCTTATGGCTATGGGCGGCTATGTAACTGGCAGCATGTCTATGACCATGAATGCCGATATGCCCGGTATGCCTGGAATGAATGCGGGCAACCTTAATATGCAATCTTACACTTCAGGATTTGCAGACACAAGGGTTTATGGCTTATATAATTTCAGTAATAATAGTGATAACAATATTATAGCCAGCCTGGGTATTAACTTACCTACAGGTACAATCAGAGCCATAGGTACTACCACCCTTGGCGATAACCACCGCCTGCCCTATAATATGCAACCAGGCACAGGTTCATACGGCTTACTGCCTGATGTAACTTTGGTACATAAAATAGGGCTCGTTTCGATTGGTGCCAATACCGGTGCTGATATAAAACTGAATACCAATGACCTGGGTTACAAGCAAGGTAATATTTACCACCTATCGGCCTGGACTTCATATCAACTATTACCATGGCTAAGTGGTTCATTGAGAGGGGAAACAATTTATACCGATAAACTGAAAGGCAAGGATACACAGGTAACAATGCCTGTTACCGAACTAAATGATCCCACAGTAGTAACAGCTAACTATGGCGGCACAGTGGTAAATATTTATGCAGGTGTAAATATCCATTTTGTAAAACCTATCCTCGAAAAGTTTGGCTTCCTTGCCGAATTTGGTCTGCCTGTTTACCAAAACCTAAATGGCACCCAAATGGCCCAACATGACAATTTTTTGGCTGGGATTCAATACTCATTCTAAATTTCACTCAAAACACTCAATTTTTATGAAAGTCATTAAATTATCAGGCTTAATAGCCACTATAATATTGTTTGCATTTTTTGGTATATCTTGTAAAAAGACAACATCAACAGCTACAGGTACAGTTTATATTCACCTGCATACCAATATTGACACCACAGAAGTTGATGACACAACAACACTTTATAGCGATGCCAATGGCCGTCATTTTAGCTTAACCAAAGCACAGTTTTTTGTATCTAATATCATTCTGCAAAATGCTGATCGCTCTAGCTATACAATGAAAAATGCCTATATCCTCAAGGGCATAGATAGTGAGCAATATCTGGTAGGAACTGCCCCTGTAGGAACCTATACTTCCTTCAAATTCAATGTGGGGCTGGACGCAACAACCAATGCCAAGACACCCTCCTCATTTACTCCCACAGGCTATTTACCTTCCTCCGAAATGTGGTTCGGAAATACCACCCAGGGCTACATGTTTATGAAACTACAAGGTTTCGCCGATACCACCACAGCCCAAAATGGCACTAACTTAATGCCCTTTTCCTACGAAATAGGTTCGGCCACAAATTTCAAAACCGTTGCAATGCCACTGCGTTCAGGCACATATTCGCCCTATACCCTGGTATCTGGTGGTGTTATTTACCTGCATCTTATATGCGATTATGGCAAGCTGCTATCGGTGATAGATTTTAAATCCCAGCCCACCACCGACACTTATAATACTAACCCTGCTATTGCAATTTCTATTGCCAATAATTTTTCAAA
>CAIWHI010000112.1 GCA_903912435.1 uncultured Bacteroidota bacterium
ACAATTGTACCGGGAGTGGCAGCTTCTGTAATGGCTAATAAATTAGCCGGTCCCGGTGTATTGGTTATTAATCCTGTTTTAACATGCCCAAGTAATGCATATGGTACTTTTTCAGGTATTTCTACGCTGAGTTTTGACAGTGGTATTGTTCTCACCAACGGGCAAGCGGCTACAGTAGGTACTACCATTGGAGCCGACGGCTCTGCTACCCTATTTGCCAGCACCGATAATTTAGCACCCGGCGACCCGTTGCTTACTGGCTTGGCAGGAGGTCTGACTACCAACGATGCTTGTATTTTGGAATTTGATTTCCGTCCTGTTGGCGATACTGTAAAATTCGACTATGTATTTGGTTCTGAAGAATATACTAGTTTTACTTGTACCGATTTTAATGATGTTTTCGGCTTTTTCATTTCTGGACCAGGTTATGGCACACCTACTAATCTGGCAATTGTACCAGGTACTACTGTACCGGTCTGCATTAATAGTGTAAACTGTACTGCAATTGGCGTAGGTTCATTATGTAATACATTTGGACCAAGTTCTCCTTATTGTGCCTATTATGTAAATAATTCTACAGGTACTACCATTACCTACGATGGACTTACCTCCACACTCACAGCAATTGCTAATGTTACACCCTGTGATACGTACCATTTAAAAATGGGTGTTGCAGACGCTTCAGATGGCATCCTTGATTCAGGTGTATTTCTTAAAGCCGGTAGCCTTACTTCAGTAAACTACAGTGCAACAGCAGTAGGTATTAACCCTTCCGATACCGGATTCGGAGCCCAGTTTTGTATTAGAGGTTGTAACCCGGGAATGTTCGTATTCTTTAATCATGGTAATACTACAGATTCCAGTGTTATTCACTTTATAATTAGCGGTACAGGCGTTAATGGAACCGACTATACCACCATTGCAGATAGTGCCATTATACCGGCACATGACTCAACAGACACCGTTTTTATTCATGCATTAACTACCTCTTCCGGCATTAAAACAGTAAAACTTTTAATAATAGCTCCTTATGTATGCGGTAGTGGAGTAGTGATTTTAGACAGTGTTGAATTGACTATTTATGATACTTCTTATATCCAGATTATTACCCCTGATACTGCCGTTTGTGTGGGTCAAAGTGTTACAATCAATACGATTGGTTTTGCTGGTTTAACTTATTTATGGTCACCATCCTCAACATTAAACAATGACACCCTTTTAAGTCCTACGGCGACACCTACAGCCACTACAACATATAGCATTACATCTACTATGGCTGGTTCTGGTTGCCCCCCCGGTCATGCTTCAATTACCATTACAGTTTCTACCACACCAGTGTTAAGTATTATTCCATCTATACAAAATACTTGTGTAGGAGTAGCACATCCAGTAAGTGTAAACATAACACCAGCCACTGGTACTTATGGTTTTAGTTGGACTTCGTCGGGTTGCTGCCTTAGTAGTTCAACCGTTCAAAATCCAATTATAACCGCAACAACAGCCGGTGATTTTGAATATTATGTCCATGTTACAACACCTGCATTTGGTTGTGACGCAACAGACTCTTTCTTGTTACATGTATTACCTAATGATTTTACTTTAGTTAGTCCCGATACCGGTCTTTGTTTCCCTTCAGGCAGTTATAATATCATTGCATTTGGCGATACGGAATTTACCTAT
>CAIWHI010000113.1 GCA_903912435.1 uncultured Bacteroidota bacterium
GTCCTCACCGACGAAACTGTGATTAAATGGATGGAAGGCAAGCCTTTAAAGAAATTTATTTATGTGAAAGGCAAGATGATTAATGTGGTGGTGTAATTTCAGAACTCCCTGCCTTTCGCAGATTAAGCTGCGGATATTTTAAAGATTAAGCGCAGTTTGGTATTAGGGAAAAATGTATCCGTTTCGTTGAGTAGTGCAGCTAAGGCAGCGGCTGCTCTATTAAACCTAGGAGATGAAAGAGTATGTAGGGTAATTGTCAATGTATTTTGTTCTAAGTCAGGGTTTATATCTGCATTGGTTTGTATGATTTGTTTCACAAGCATTCTTTTATCCTCCTGATCTACCAATGTTTGTGCAAGTATATTTGCTACTGATGTTTCCGCCCGGTAGCATATCATTTTTATAATATTCATCAACATTTTACTTTCCGGTTTGAGTTGGTTATAACGGGTTGCTTCAGGCATTTCTTTAAGGATAATACGAGGCTTGATGCTATTACGTTGTGCTTTTAACTGTTGTATTGTTTGCTCATATTCGTCAATTTTTTCTGTTAGTATGGCTTGTCTCTTTTCAAGTTTGGGTATGGCATCAAGCTCAGAGTCGATGCTCTGTTCCGTGAGTGCAAGAAAGCTTGCTCTTAGCCTGCCTGTTTTTTCTTTTTCTTTTTTGAGTATGTGAGTCAATTTTCGGTAATCAGGGTTAACAACCTGTTTGTTTTCATCTATAGCCTGTGTGCCAAATTCTATCATCTTGTCAAAATCATAGTCGGCAATCATATATCGGAAGAAATTCTCCTGGCTCCACCTGCTAAACATCCTGCCTGCCACTACCTGGGAACTAATAGTGGGATGTGTTGTAATAATGCTGGTTTGATGGCCGCTGGCAGTAAGCCGCCTGATTTCCCTCATGGCAACTCCACCCAGTGTGGTTTTTTGTTCGTAAATATGCATGTAAACCGTTTGCTCCAATACAATAACATCAACAGGTTTAAAACATTCTTCTGGCCATTCTTCTCGCACGTTTTTGCGGTATGTTATTACTGCTATCCTGTATTTTTCCCATAACCTTAAGAAAAAAGCAGGCTCATATGCCTCCCTGTCGAAAATTAATGTGCATACTGGAGTCTGGTCTTTATCATATCCTTCGGTTGGGGACGGCTGCCGAAACAATACCGTCTTCTGGATTTCCGGGATAATTTGAAACTCAATAACCTGTTGGAGTTTTTCACTAAGCTCTCCCATTACCATCATTACCGGATTACCCTTGCTGTCATTTACCCAATATTCAGTAGTAGCATTAAGGCATAGCTTTTGCCTGGATACAAACTTAACCGGCAGGTTTGCACTATAACCATGGTATATGCGCACATGCCCGTCTATATACATAAATGCTTCTTGCCCTGTACTGTCTTTATACCAATGATTTATTAGTAAGCTGTTGAGTTGCTTTGCTTTTTTCTGGGAGGAAAGTAGTTTAATTTTATCTCGCAGGCAGCTTACTTCAGGAATGCGGTCAAGGCCTATAATGCGGCCAATTTCTCCCGGTTTGCATTGCTTAAGTTGTTCCGGGTTTTTTATACGCGCAAGTGCCATAAATGCAAGCGTAAGAACTACCGATTCCAACCCATAATAATGGTTGGCGGGTAGCTCGTATACATCCTTCGTCTTTAATAATCCTACCGCCAGCAATGCAGGAAGTAAAAATAATATACCTCCACCACATACACCCTCGTGGGCTTCAAAAATTACTTGAGCCGGCCCCGCACCACCAATTGCTGCCAAAATCCGGTCTTCATACCGGGTAGTAGCTATCCCAAGTGGGGCTGATAAATCTGCCTGGTTTCTTGCATTTATGGTCGTGGAGGTGTTTAAGGGTGCGCAACCTGGCTTTTTTTTAAATAACCGGCACTAATAGCATAACGGATTGCAGATTCGGCCACCCCTTCTTCTTTTGCTATGCTATTTACACTCTGGCCTTTATCCAGCTTACGTTGTATCTTTTGGCGTGTTTCCCCAACAATTTTATGCGCAGATCCTTTACGGGCATCATCCCCGAAAAAGGCAATCTCCCCTTTTGTCACAAACTTCTTGTGCCAACGGGCTACACTGTCTGGCGAAACATTAAAGCACCTTTCAACTTCTGTTTTGCGGCACAATTTCTGTTCAATAAAGTTGCTCGTAATATACCTAAATGCAAGTTCATCATGAACTGGATGAGCATAAACGGGCAGTCCATTAACGATGTACTGAACAATCCCTTCTTTTAAATACACTCCTAGGCAGGAGGATATCAGTGTCGCCTCCTTCGGAAATATCGGTAGTTGTAATTGCATAGGCCAAATTACAAATAATTCAATTTGCGAACTAATTTTACCAAACAATTGATTTTATTGGACTAGGCAAGGAGTTCTGAATTTAAAAAATCGAATTAGATTTGCTTACTTGAAATATTTTTTTACATAACTTTGTACATATGACAGCAACATATCAAATGGATGTAGATGAGTTAATTTTGGAATTAATTAGCTCAATTAAATCCGTATTTAAAAACAAAACGATAAATATTACTGTTACTGAAGCGTTTGATGAAACAGAGTACCTGTTATCATCTCCCGCTAATAAAGCACATTTGGAAAAATCTATAAAAGACATTGCAGATGGAAAGGGTATCATTATGAGCGTAGAAGAACTATATAAAAAATTCTCATAATCCTCATCCTGGGAAAGCGCAATTTCATCTACCACCAGTTGAAATTATCTGATATAATTAGTTCATTTTTCTCTAAATGATGCGTTGTTTTCATAGGAATGGTACGATACAATAAATTATATTTATCAGCAAGTCGCCTTATTTCTATTGTATCATCATATGTAAGCATATAATGGCCTTGAATAAGTGATGTGTATTCAAATAGTTTTTCATGGTCTATATTGAAGTGGGTATACAACCGCTTCCCTGCAACAGTATAAGGAGGGTCAATAAAAAAATAAGCATCTAAATTATCAAAATTTTGCTCTAGCATTTCAAAAGCATCACCCTTAATAAAACGGATCCTTTCTTTTACAAAATCAATTGCCAGTATCCTATCTCGTAAAGTTTTGGGATACCAACGTGAAGCAATTCCTTTGCCATTCTCTCCTTTCTTAAGAATCCCAGACCCTTTGGCAAGTATTCCACCATGATAAATTCTATTTTTCAGAATTGTACAAAAGGCAAGATCATCAACCAACTTATTGGGTCGTTCAAATTCAAGTTGAACATTTTCAATAGTCAAATCAAATGAAAATATTTTTTCAGCCAGCCAATTATTTTTCCCATTCAATATTATTTCCCATACCGCAGCAACCTCTTCATCTATTTCCACCATGGTAATGCTTTCAGCTAATTTTTCAAAAGCAGCAGTAAGACTAACAATACCTCCGCCTGCAAAAGGCTCAATTAAATGATTAACTGACCTGCCATTTTTGAGAAGCCATTTCCTTATTGTGGGCACCAGCCATGTTTTACCTCCAGGGTATCTGAATGGACTTCGTTGTGGTATGGATGAAACATTGACTACATTTATTTCATTTTTTAATCCATCACTTATTTCGAACATTGATAATTGTTGCGTCATTCTACTACTATATTTTCTGAGTTATAGGTATCAAAATCTCCCGATCGTTTAGTATCTAGTTTCTTCTGCAATAATTCTGTAAATTGAACTATAGGTCCAGCTTCAAATTTTGCAATCTGCTCTAATGCAATGGCAAAATTTGTATAAACGACTCTTTGCAGTTTTAGTGATAAAATACCTGCTTGCCCATCAGGTATAAGATCATATAAGAAAAGTGCAAAATCAGATTCACTTTTTCCTACTTCTGGCAAAGAAGGCAGTGTGTTATAGAACGATAGTTGTAATGCAACAGCTTGTTTTTTGTTCCATTGTCTTAATATTGAACCTTTGGCAATTATTTGCGGAATCAGTCTTTTCCTTGAAGATGATAGGTAATCCGGTTTAGGATATTTGAATGCATTAGACCAACTAAACTCAGGTGATGGCTTTTCAAGGTATGCAGTAAATGGTCCAGTTAAATTACCTGAGATATAAACAGATTGAACTTCAAGTGATCCAAAATCAAGAACTCTTCCTTTACTATCATATGAAACTAAGACATAGTCAATATTCCCTGCTGATTTACCATGCTTATCAGTTAATCTTACTTCGCCTACATGGGTCCAACTGCTTTTCTTATCAAATATAAAGCTTGCCGCGTCACTTATTATTGTCCAGTCCTCCCTAAATCTTATTGGACAGATAATAACAGGTTTTTCTTTATGATAAATACTACAAACTCCTAATGGAAATTCGATACTATTTTTAGTACAATTAGAAACAATGTTGTTAAATGGACATAGTTTATTATCCCTATATCTCATAGCTCTTTCGCCATCATTATCGATAGGAAAGCCAAAAACTTCCGCTAAAGGCCGACTTTTATTTTTATCAACATTCATTTGGCGAATTTAACAATTATTGCTGCCCCTATCAACGAAATGTTTGATTTTCACCAATGTTACTTAGAAACACTAAGATTCACGACATCAACCTTTAATTCAGGTGCATCCAATAGCACTTAGGATAATTATTCACCCCATTTTACCCCCCGTCCCTTACCTTTGCACCCAATTTCAAAATAATGAAGACCAACAAAACAACCATTTTTCTCATTTCTTTCTTTATTGCACTGGGTGTAGGGTTTATTTGGTATAGTTTCAGTGTTATCCACGACCAGAAAAAACTTGCCCTCCCTATCATTGGTAATGAACAAAACCACCATCTTGCACAATTTAAATTCATCAACCAGGATGGCAAAACAATTACTAATGAGGATATCAAAGGCAAGGTATGTGTTGTGGAGTACTTTTTCGCTACCTGTAAGGGCATGTGCCCAAAGATGAACGAAAATATGGAGAAGGTATACAAAGCTTACAGGGGTAATAAAAATGTTCTCATCCTCTCTCATACAGTTGACCCTCTAAAAGATACTATTGCAGCCCTTAAAGCATATAGCCTCCGCTTTGATGCCGACCCTACCCAATGGATGTTCCTAACCGGCGACAAAAAAGAACTCTACGAAATGGCCCGTTATAGCTACCTCATTAGTGCACTCGACGACACCGCAGGTGTAAGCATTGATAAAGATTTCATTCACGACAAGCACTATGCTCTTGTAGATGGATTTGGCCGTATCCGTGGTTTTTATGATGGCCTAGACCCCGAAAATGTAAAACAACTAATTACCGACATCGGGGCGCTTTTAAAAGAAAAAGTCTAAACTCCACCCTATTCCTGTTAAAAATATGGCTTTTATTATGTCAACATTTTATTAAAATCCTATTTTGATAGGGTTTTATAAATAAACTGGTATAATATTTGCACTTTCAAGATTGCGGTAATTCCGCTTTATATGCATCCAAAACTCCGAGGCCATCAACTCCTATTAATAAGCACATTATTAGTATCTATTACCTTTTTCAATTCATGTGACCCAAGGCATCCCTTTTTAGGCAAGGCCAAACCATGGTCTGATTCCTTTTCTATAAAGGCTACCAGCTTATTCAAACCTGTAGATACCAACATAAAAGTATTTGCACCTATTGCCGAGCATGTTAGGCTTGCTTACCAATTGGGCGAATACCAGCCTATATGGCTGGTTGAAAAATACATCCCTAATTCGGCCTCGGCAAAGCTCATCGACGATCTTGAAGATTTGCAATGGGATGGTTTCGACACCGGCAAGTATAATATTACCTTTCTCAAAAACCTCAAAACAAAACTCGATACATCCCACAATAATTCTTTAGCCGACGCATTCCGATTTGATACCTTACTCACACATTATTACCTCTCTGCAGCAAAAGATCTGCTTATAGGCCGTATATCCCCTAAAAAAGCCGATTCCCTTTGGTATCACTCCAATGATTCAACATGGGATGCAACTAAATTACTTGCTACTTCCAAAAATGATTATCCCCAATTAGACGATTTCAGAAGCAAGGTGCCTACCTATACCCTGCTTAGGGACGAATACAAAAGGTTTTATGCCCTCACCTCAGATAGTGCTTTTAATGAAACTCTAACCAGCGTCAGCAAGGTAAAACACTATGACAGCCAAAGCCTTGAACTAATAAATACCGTAATCAAAACTGAAATGCCCTGGGTTACCCCAGTCACCAACGATAGCATAAGCAATCAGGCCCAATTGATTATTGCCTACCAATCATACAATGGTTTGCGCCCTACAGGTAAGCTTGATAGTGCAACCATTGTCAGTCTGTCTCTACCTCCCGATTCAATTCTAGGCAAAATCGCCCTTAATATGGAGCGTATCCGCTGGATGCAAAAAGACTTTGGTAGCCTATACCTTGTGGTGGATATACCGTTAATGGAGCTTTACTTGCGCAAAGATGGAGCCAACCTCATGCACATGCGCGTGGTTGTAGGTAAAAATGAACGCCAGACACCTTCCATATTCGCCAAAATGGCAAATATAGTCATCAACCCTCCCTGGGGTGTACCACCCACCATCATGAAGAAAGAAGTGCTACCGGGAATTGAAAAGAGTGGTAAAAAATATTTAGCTAAAAAAGGATTCAAAGCCTATGATTATAAAGGGAAGATTGTTTCACCAGGTTCCATTAACAAGCACAATTACAATAACTACATATACCAGCAACCACCAGGCGATGACAATGCCCTTGGCTATGTAAAATTCAACCTTCCTAATAAATGGGATATATACCTACATGACACCCCACACAGGGGCGATTTTGGCAGGCGCGACCGAGCCCTTAGTTCTGGTTGCATCAGGCTCAATAAACCACAGGAAATGGCAGTATTTATCCTTTCTCAATTAGAAAAAACCAATTTCACCCAGGGCAAGTTAGACACCATGATTAAAACCCATCATACCCGTTACGAGGTCCTTAAAAATAAAATACCTGTTCACATCACCTACCTTACCGCATTTGAAGACAGCACAGGCAAGCACCTACAATATCTAAGGGATGTATACCACAGGGATGAAAAGCTCCTAAGCTTGCTAAATACGAAATAAAAGTGAACCTTATTATTTTAATGCTTGCATTTACTCCAAATTCAAAACACTGTAATACAGACAATATATTTAAAGGACGAATTATATCAGAAAGAATTCTACCATAAACAAAATAGATTCCCATCATATCATAGCGTATTCTGTATATTTTTTTTGACTTTTTTTCTTCCAAACTCAATAAAAATAGGGTAAGTGGATTTTATGCCTATATTTGCCGAAATTATTCGTACAGGGGGGTATTTTAACCCTATGGCATTAATTCGTTCTTAATTTTCAGAGTAAAAAGGAAAATATTTATTCAGCAATGAAGAAAATATTTGTAAAACCAAAAAAAGTATTCTACTTTTGCAGTCCCTTTGAGAAAAAGGAACAAAGTTCTTAAATATAGTAAGTCACAAAAGCTTAGCATGTAATTCTCTTTAACTAGAATTTGAGTGCAGGTAGCAGGTTCAAAACCCGCTGTGGCGATGGGTTTAATATAAGCCACTTTAGCTCAGATGGTAGAGCAACTGATTTGTAATCAGTAGGTCGCTGGTTCGATTCCGGCAAGTGGCTCA
>CAIWHI010000114.1 GCA_903912435.1 uncultured Bacteroidota bacterium
CCTCTCCAATGGAGAGGGTGCCGTATCCAGGCGCTTCTGACAGTATTTTTTGAAGTTCTGCTGTGATTGACCACGTCATTTTCAAAGAACTTTTGTGCAACAAATTTGTTACTCCAAGGGAGAGGGTGCCGTATCCTGCCGTTTATGATAGTAATTTTGAGATATGTAGGGGTTGGCCATGTCATTTTCAAAGAGCTTTTGTGCAACAAATTTGTTACTCCAAAATGAATGGGTTTCATATTGAGTATTATTACATGTAATTGTATGTGTTTTGAGCAAAAATATGGGGTTTTATTAGGTAAACGTTTTGAAATTTCGTTTTGGTGATTATTTTTAGGCTTTAAAATTGATAAGTAAAATTTATTCACCATGATGAAGTTAAAAAGTTTGGTAGTGATACTCTTTGTAGTATTGACCACAGTTGCATGTAGCAATAAGTATTATTATGTAAAGGGCCTCAAAGCTGCCCAGCATCCCACCTCCGCAAGCATCTATAATGGGCTTACTGAAGTTACCTCCTCTAATAAGGATTTGGTGTGGCAAACGATAAACGGTAAGCAATATGTGCTTGCCGTGACCTGGAAAGCAGATACTACCTATTATACCCAATCGAAGAATTACGATGCCTCCACAGGCTGTTACAATTATAATACCGGCAATTATCCAGTGTTTGTAACTGTAGCACCTTATCTTAAAAACAAGCACCTTGGTAATCTGGGTGATAGTAAACTGGTTACCCGCCTCGACCAGTTATTGGGTTTACCCCCTACATCCCACTATTCTTATTTCCTGGAAGTATGGGTAGCACCAGAGGATATGATAAGGCCATGCTTCGACCCGGCGATAAATGTTAATGTTTGCGAGTTCGCCCCGTCTAAGACTGATAATTCAAGGACTGAATATATCAACTGGCTGTACCAGTATATCTACAACTCGTATTGCGATACCAATATGATGAACAATTATCCTTTCTCCCACCTTGGGTATACCTACGACTGGAGCCCAAAAGTGAAGAACCATGTGGGCCTCAGCGAGTTTGTAATAGGTACCAATAAGAATATCCTGATTAAGAAGGTGTATACTACCAGGGGGTATTTTGAATCATAATTTACAGAATTAAAGAATTATCAGAATTAGAGCTGAAAATTCATTATTTTCAGATGTTTGATTTCTATTTGTTCTTTAATTCTGGAAATTCTGATTCTAACATTTTAATTTGGAATTGGTATGCTGGAAAAATAAATGGTTTAATTTGCTGTTTTCCCAAATAAGCTAGGCTCAAAAGTTTATTGAATAAACCCTGGTTACTTCAGAAAATATTAACCTACAATTGTTTATACACTCAATTCTGAAAATTCCTTAATTCCGGATATTCTGATTCAAACATTATCCAAAACTTATATTTTGCAGTTAAAATCGAGTTAAACTGTATTCGCATATTTTGTTGCGAATGGGTACAGCCTATTTTTGTACCTTCGCACACTTTTTGGATTGTATAACAATGAATATATTGGATTCCATAGACCGTAACAAGTTGCCAAAGCACATAGCCATAATAATGGATGGTAACGGGCGTTGGGCTAAAGAGCGGGGGCAGGACAGGGTATACGGACATTATGAAGGTGTAGTAAGTGTGCGTGAAATAGTAAATACCTGTGGCGAACTGGGTATTGGCTACCTTACCCTGTATGCTTTTTCTACAGAAAACTGGAACAGACCCAAGCAGGAAGTAGATGCATTGATGGAGCTTTTAGTGAATACCATTAGGCGTGAAGTTGATGAACTGAAAAAGAATAATGTACGCCTGCATATTATTGGTGATTTTGAAAGCCTGCCTGAAATTTGCCAAAAAGAACTGAACGAGGCTAAGGAAATAACAGCATCTAATACTGGTCTTAATCTAATATTGGCTTTAAGCTATAGCTCACGTAAGGAATTGGTAGATGCCGCAAAGAAAATAGCTGAAAAGGTAGCGACAGGACTGCTAAAGCCTGAAGATATTAATAATGAGGTTTTCCAGGAGCATTTATATACAGCAAATTACCCTGACCCTGAATTGATGATCCGCACAAGCGGGGAATCAAGGATAAGTAACTATTTACTCTACCAGATTGCGTATGCCGAACTCTATTTTACCCCGGTACATTGGCCAGATTTCAGGAAGCAGAACCTATATGAAGCATTGCTGAATTACCAGCAGCGCGAACGCCGTTTTGGCAAAACAAGTGAACAAATTCAAACGACCACCCCAGAGCATGTTTAAAGTACGAATGATAAATATTAAATATACACAAGCTACTTCTCTTATTTACAAAATAGGCTGGGGTGGATTTTCTACAAATGTACTTCTGGTGGTAATGGTGTTATTGGTCACATTTTCATCATCGTTACAAGCCCAGCTTCATGCCCCTGGCGGTGGTATAAATAGCCTCAAACAACAGCCTGCAAATGAACCACCCAGACCAAAGGAATACGAGTTGGCCGGTATCACGGTATCAGGTGCCAAATACCTTGACCAGGATTTGTTGATTGCAGTTACCAATTTGTCGGTTGGTCAAAAATTAAGATTGCCCAATGACGAGTATATTGCAAAGGCTATTAAGCTACTTTGGAAACAGGAGTTGTTTTCGAATGTGGATATCACTATTACCAAGTTTATTGATGATAAGGTATTTATAAATATTGGGGTAGAAGAGCGTCCACGATTGAGTTATTATAATTTCAGAAACATAAGGCCAGGTGAGGCTAAGGAAGTAAAAGGTAAATTGTCGTTGGTAGCCAATAAGGTAGTAACTGAAGCGACTAAAAAGGAAGCTGTAACCAGGATAAAGAAATTCTATGTGGATAAGGGCTATGGCAGGGTAGCTGTAAAAGTGCGCGAAAGGGCCGATACATCAGCTGTTAATAAGGTAGTACTTACCTTTATTATAGATAAGGGAGCCAAGACCCATATCAATCAGGTAAATATAGTAGGTGAGGAAAATACTACCGAAGCCCGCCTGAAGAGGACGCTAAAATCAACCAAGGAAAATTCAAGGTTTACCCTTCATCCGGGTGAGCAGGTAAGTGCTTATCCCACACCTAAAAGATCATTTAGGAAGTATATAAATCAATTTGGCTTTTTGAGCTTATCGAAGACTTTAGAGGCTGTAGATCCTTATTTCAGGTTCAGGTTGTTTAGTTCATCTAAATTTAATGAAACTAAGTACGAGGAAGATAAGCAGTCATTAATTGCTTATTATAATACACTGGGATATAGGGATGCTTCAATAGCATCAGATACTATATATCCGGTAAAAAATGGTAACCTCAATGTTGATATCAGGGTAAAGGAAGGTCATAAATACTATTTTGGTGATATTGCCTGGAAAGGAAATACCAAATACTCAAGTGATTTATTGACACGCGTTTTAGCTATTAAGAAGGGCGATGTATACAATCAGGCATTATTAGATGCAAGGATTGGCCGCCAGGCTAGTCCGGATGGTGGTGAAGATGTGAGTAGCCTGTATATGGATGATGGTTACCTGTTCTTCAATATTGAGCCTGTAGAGATAGCCATTAAGAATGATACTATTAACTATGAAATGAGGATTACAGAGGGTACGCAGGCTACCATTCGCGATATAAATATTGCGGGTAATGACCGTACCAATGAGCACGTTATCCGTCG
>CAIWHI010000115.1 GCA_903912435.1 uncultured Bacteroidota bacterium
CATGGCTGTATTCATCTGGGTAAGGGCACCTTCCTCAATCTTTTCAGCCCCGTATATTTTATAGGGTAGCGACTGTTCATTCAGGTCTATGTCTGCTTCCAGTTCTGTTGGCTTAGGTATCAGTTCATTGGCTATTTTTGATAAGATATTATCTTCCACATACTCATCAGGTGAGGCCAATATCTGAGCCAGCAGGCTCATTACTTCTTCCTGAGTGTTGTTTTTATAATGTTGCTCCATTATTTTTATTGCCGCCCCTATCACTCGTCCCTGCGGGTAGCCAAGGTCTTTCAGGTCCTTACCCTGTAATTTCAATTTGGTCATTGTTCCTATATTTTTGATGATGCAAACCTAGAAACCCACTACGCAACCGACTTGCGCAGTAAAATATTTTTTTAAAATAATTTTACTAATGTACATTAATCATTCATATTCAATAGTGTTTTAGCCATTTTTGGGCTATTCTAAAAGTTTTTCTCCTGTTTATGACCAAAATCCTTTTAAAAATAAATGTTGGTACATATTTTGCTAGCAGAAAAGGAACGTTCAGATAATATCCATCATCTACAATTATTCATTGCGTATTTTGATGCTATATAAACCTTAACGTGCAACAATTAAGGAAAAGTAACAAAAATAATACCCAAACATTACCCTTATGGCAGATATTCTTGACGACATCCTAATCATTATCAATGGAGCTGACCGGCTTGAGGGTATTTCCTTTGAGGAAATAGGCAGCACTCTGAAGCAGTATAATGAGAACCGGATTGTTGCTGCTCTAGCCCACCTTCACGACTATCGTCATTTCATTGCCGAGATAAAGCCGGGATTTTGGACAATCAATGGCGATGGAATAGCCTTTTTGGAGAATGGAGGATTTGAAGCCAGAGAAAAAAAGAAAGCTGAAATAGCCAAATTACCCAAGATAGATGATAAAATTAATAGTCAGGATTTTTTAAGAACCGTACTCAAGGTATTAGTAACAAGCACCGTCATACTACTCATCATCTACATCATAAAAGGCAAATTAGGCCATCATTAAACGCTTGTTGTAACAAAACAAATAAACTTTATAGGTAGATAGCATATATTTTTTGTGATTTTAATAAGCCATCCAAAAAACGTTGCTTATCTTGTTGCCTGAAATTATACTTCATGTCGAATCGCCGAAAATTCATACAAATGTCTTTGCTCACTTCAGCAGGGCTTATTGCGTGCAAAAACACTACCTCCTCACCTGCCCTCTCTGAAGATAAAAAGTATGACACAGTAAAAGGTAAACCAATTGTAATATCTACCTGGGACTTTGGTAAGGAAGCCAATGAAGCGGCATGGACTATATTAGGCAAAGGCGGTAAGGCACTTGATGCTGTTGAAACCGGAGTAAAAGTACCTGAAGCCGACCCTACCAACCAATCGGTAGGCCTGGGTGGCCGCCCCGACAGGGATGGTCGTGTAACTCTCGATGCCTGCATTATGGACCATAATTACAAATGTGGCTCGGTAGCCGGGTTGGAACATATTGTACATGCCATATCAGTAGCCAGGCTGGTAATGGAAAAAACGCCCCATGTTATGATTGTGGGCGATGGCGCCCTGCAACTAGCCCTTGAAAATGGCTTTAAAAAAGAAAACCTCCTCACCCAAAAAAGCGAGGATGAATGGAAAGAATGGCTCAAAACATCTAAATACGCCCCGGTAAATAATATTGAAAACATGCTCCCCGGTGGCAAATACAACCACGATACTATAGGAATGGTAGCTATGGATACCGATGGCGATATGAGCGGAGCATGCACCACCAGTGGCATGGCCTATAAAATACATGGCCGTGTAGGCGACTCCCCTATTATAGGTGCCGGCCTCTATGTAGATAATGAAGTAGGCGCAGCCACCAGCACAGGTGTTGGCGAAGAAGTGATACGCATAGTAGGCTCCCACCTGGTAGTAGAACTAATGCGCCAGGGATATACACCCGAGAATGCCTGCAAAAAAGCAGTAGAACGACTGTACAACCGCAACCCTACCGCTGCTAAAGATTTACAAGTAGGTTTCCTGGCACTCAACAAATCAGGCGAATGTGGAGCCTATGCATTGCAGTATGGTTTCTCCTATTCAGTAAGGTCAGGTAATGAGAATACAATATTTAAGGCAAAATCAATGTTCCCCGAAAAAAAGAAGGAAAAGTAATCTGACCAATAGAGATATGGCACACCACATTAATAAAAATTAATTTTCATTAGGATTTGTTGTCCCGGCGTATAGCCCACTAATAGGCTATAATGGCGTTGGCACCATTCATCTGTGGGATTGCTATTGGGCTTTACCCCTTATACCCAAAATACTTGTACTTGTCGAAGGGGTGTTGTCACCGTAGAGACGGATTGAATCCGTCTCGAGAAATGATGGCAAAACATATAAATTTCGGATTTTCATTTGATGTATAAAACGAAATTTTGGGGCATTTTGTATCAACATTGGGGCATAATATGAAATTTTAAAAAAACACACGTGTAATTAGCAAATAATCATTTACAACAAAATCATTTCTCCCATTTCCCAAAAAAAGTATTATCAGAAAATGGAGCATAAGGGCAAAAATGGTCCGTAATCCATGTCTTTCAGCCACCGAATAGGTAGCGAAGGAGATAAGCAAAAAAACCAGGGCACTAATTCCTGCACCCTGGTTTTATTATCTTTAACTGAATTAATATTGATAACTACATAACATCTAAATGGAGTTTGTTCAAGCCAGATTTCTACCCTTACAAACCCAACTCATTTACCTTCTGTATGGTCAATGGCTTTTCCAGGTAGTGCTTTACAAGGGGGTAAGCAAGAGATTTATCTTTATCTGTATCATACATAGACGAGGTTAGCATCACCACCTTTAATTGCCCTATTATATCCTCATGGTATTGTGAAATATGATCAAGGAATTCAAATCCATTCATCACAGGCATATTAATGTCTAAGAATATTACTTCAGGTAATTTTTCCGGGTCATTTTGATGCTCGTCAAAAAATTCGATAGCAGCGTTGGCAGATGTAAAAACCTTTAGGTTAATTTCTTTAAAGACCTTTTTCAATGCAATGCCCGACAACATATTAAATATATCATCGTCATCAATAAGCATAATGTTCATTAAGGGCATATTACAATTCTGATGTTTTATGTAAAATAATTGAAATTACTGTACCCACTTTTAGCTCTGATTTCACTTCTACTTTACCTCCCAATTTATTAATTATCTCCATACATATGTATAATCCCAACCCTGTTCCGGTACTTTGGCTGGTACCCCGGTAAAACATATCAAACATTTTCGACAGCGTTTTTTCAGACATCCCTATCCCATTATCCTCAAATTTAAGCAATATTTCTTCTTCCTTATTTACTAAGCCAAATTTAATATAAGAATCATCAGTCCCTAATTTCTTATACTTGACCGAATTACCAATAATATTCTTTACCAACGTGGATAATCTAACCTTATCAGAATAAATTACAGTATCCCCCTCCAACTCTATTTCCAGGTGCATTTTATCAGGTATACTATACCTAATATCTTCAAATGTTGCCATTACCATTTCCACTATGTCGAATTTTTCAGAAACTACCTCCAGTCGCGAATTTCTGGAATAAGACAAAATCTCGTGTATGGTGTCATCCAACCTTAATATCGAACTATCAATTAGTTTAAGGTAATTTGTTATTGATTCAGATAATACCTCTTCATCAAAAATAATAGCTAATAATCCCTGAATTGATAAAAGTGGAGACCTTAGGTCGTGTGAAATACTATATACAAACCTGTCGAGCTCATGATTGATTTTCTTGAGCTCATTATTCTTAGCTAATAAGGTCTCCTGATAGTCTTTTGCCTCGGTAATATCAATTGAGCTTCCCACCAATCTTAATACCCTGCCACTTCTATCCCTTTCAGATATATTTAAGCATTCCAATGTCCTGATTTGCTTGGTATCATGTCTCACTATCCTGTATTGCAATTCTGCAAAATCCAACTCACCACTTAATATTTTTGCGTTAATCCTGAGTACATTATCCAGATCTTCGTGATAAACAGCCGCTTCCCAAAAAGCAGTATAATCCTTTTCAACATCCCTTCTCCTGGCCCCATACTGATTGATGATTATATCATTCCAACTATGCTCGCCACTAACACAATCAAATTCCCAGATCCCAATTTTTGATTTCTGGGTTATAATTTCATAGCGCGAATTAATACGTAATATTTCATTTTTATGCAGGAAGTCATTCGTAATATCCTTCTGTATTGAAATGTAATTAACCAGTTGGTTGCCAGTATCAAACACCGGAATTATCTCTACCTGGTTATAGAACATTTCGCCATTCTTCCTGTAATTTTTTATTACTGTTTCAATATTTCTATGGTGTGTCATAGCATCATTGAGTAGATGCAGTTTTTCCTTCTCTGTTTCGGCCCCTTCAAGTAATTGCCCAAGTTTATTATCCTTTATTTCTTCTACAGTATAATTTGTCACATCAGTAAATGCCTGATTAACCCATTCTACCTTTCCCTCAGTATCAGCTATTATAACACTATTCTTGGTTTTTGTAGCAATTAGCGATAGCTTTCTCAACTCACTATGCGACTTTTCAATCTCGGTCAATTGCTTTTTAATCTGCTCACTTTTCTTCCTACTAATGAAGATAGATTCTACCATTTGACCAAATATGGTAAACACTGTCTCATTTCTATCTTTCATATTATTATAAAAAGGGGCATTCTGCTTTGTTACCAATGAAAACAGATAGCATCTATAACCCATTTCCGCATCAGAAAAATAGTACAAAACCCCTGAGCTAAATTTATTCATACATGCCAGATCAGCCATGTATTCTCCAGAAAGTAAATTTCCCCGTGAGGCAGGAAAATCAGCAGACAATTGATACAAATCACCAAATAGCGATATCCGGTCTATTTCTACAACATGCATCCCTTCGGCATATATTACCATGTTGCTGGGATGTGAGGATTCATCGAAAACGATTAACGATACATCCGATTCGAAAATGTCTACTATTGCCTCAGTTGATTCTAAAAAAAAAGCCTTGTCGGTAATTTCTTTAAAGACCTTACTGTTATAATCTATAAGTTTTTTATAGCTCAGCAATTCACTATCCAGCAAGTCTCTGGTATTGATGAGTTGCTGTTCTACTGACGAAAATTTAGTGACTCTAAGTTGTAAGTCGCTATAATCTTGTAATAATTGGGTATAATTTTCAGGCTGGTTCACGATGTTAGTTTATCTACTTATTACATAAAGTGCGGTGGTATAATTATGATAAGTATTTTTACCTCCGAGCCTTGCAAACTCCCCAAAACCATAAATCCCCAGCCAGGGCGGGCATTCCCCATTCACATGAAAAGGGTATTGCATCCTACTTACCAATTCTTCCTTAATAATTCTATTAAATAAAAACCTTCCTCGAGCCAGACAGTCGGCATGAAAAACCGCTACAGGCGTCCTTTCCCCTATTTTACTTTTCAGGTTCATCGCTATCCTGTCCATTTCCTTAAATATCAACTCCTCATTTCTCAAGGTCAGCCACAACTTTGTTCCCTCCGCGCACTTGGTGGCATAATACATTTTATTATCATCATGCTTAGTCACCACTCTCAATATATGCTTGTTGCCATATTCTGTAGCTTGCTCATCTAATAGCTCTTCTGCCAAAGCACCTATTGGAATAGTTTTACCACAAGTTGCATCTGCATTTAGCCCCAAATGATTGGTATATTCCTGCCACGCAGGTCGCCCATTTAGTTCCTCAATTATATTTCCATTAGATTTAGTTACTACCATAGGTTCACCAAAAGCCTGGAAACCGTGGGTAGCCTGTGTATGTACTTTTAATGTGGCATCAGAAAAACCAAGCAGAAATGCACCATGTTCATAGACATTTCCATCTACTAATTGGTAACTTACAACACCTTTCATATTATCAGATGATGTAGCGCCAAAAATAGTGACATCCTTACCAAAAACATATTCTATAGCCATTATACACTCATCGTTTGATATATCTATTCCCGATGCCATGAAATAGAGCATGTTAATTCCTTCACACTTATTTTTTAGATCTGTAGCAAGTATATGGCATTGTTCATAGGAATTATAACCAAAAACATTATCTATGGTAGAAACTCCAAATTCCTTACCTTTTATTGCCATAAGTGCAATGTCCTTAAGTGACTCACTCACACCCTCCCTACCTACTACTCCACAACACGACGCAGCTAAAATCTTTGCATCAGGTGCCAACTCTGTAGCAGTTGCCCAAATCTCATTGAAATTATGACCAACTGAAGAATGAAATAATAGTAAATCAGCATCCGCATATTGATTTCCCATAGCTAATTCCATACATTCCAATACACCTCTTTGGGTATTTACTACCCTTGTACTGCCAGAATAAAAATTGAGCATAACAAACCATTTACTTTAACCGTTAAATTTACAATGAATAAACACTAAATTATATCCCTAACATTAGGGATAGCACAAGTAAATCAAAAAGGTAATACAGCTTAAGTAACTGTATTTCAGAAATATTACAGATATGCAGATAATTTACTTAATGCTTTATTAACATAGAGACTCAAAAACCTGTAGAAAGAATAGAAATGGTTATATCCCTGATATTGTTTTCAGAATAGCTCAAAAAAACTATTAATGAGCTTATTGTCCCAGCTTTTATACAGCTATTGGGCTTTTGTGGCGTTGGCACCATTCATCGGTAGCAATGCTATTGGGCAACAAAAACTAAGTAATTCCAATAAAGGACAATACCCGCAACTGTGCTGCGGGTATTGTCCTTTATTGATTATTGCCAGTCAGTTCTAATTCCCCGACCATCTTTCGACTTTATTCTTTATACTTTCGACTCCCTACTTTTCAAGCACAAAGTGGAGTACCGCCGTCTGCCCCTCTGACCTTACCGACAACAAATACAAGCCACTCGCCAGGTCGGTGCGTAACTGCACCTGCTCGTTGATTTGGCCGTTTATGGCGGTTAGCTTGCCGCTGTACACCACTTGGCCCAGCATGTCTGTGATTTCAAGGTTCAGGTCTGTGGTGGTGGCAGTGCCGGTTGTGCCTCTTAGGTTGAACATTCCCTTGTTAGGGTTGGGTACTATCCTGATGTTGCCCTCGCCTAAGCTTAGGCTATTGGTTGCCAGGCTGCTTACCATAATGTATGCCCACCCGTGGTTCGACATCGGGCAGATACCGCCGTTGGTTACTACTACTGATACCGAGTCTTCGAACGTGCTGTCGTAGCCTGTATGCGTAAACGTTTGGTTCGTTGCTCCTATCACCGGTACACTGTTGATATACCACTGGTAGGTTGGGTTTACTGCATCTGTTACTACTGCGGTGAGTGTCAGTGGGTCGGCAGGGCCGGTCTTGAACCCTGTGGTTGAGGTGACTACTACGTATGGGATCATTGGTGTTTCTACCGTCATGATCATCTTTGTGCTGAAGCCTGTATCTGTTAGTCTACATGGCCAGTTGCTCACCATCATGCACTGTATCGTGTCGTAATTGTTCGGTATATAGCTAACAACTGGTCCTGTGCCCATTGGCCTCCTGTCTACTGTCCACAGGAAGATGGGGGCTGTGCCACCATTGCCTGCTGTCGCTGTATATGTGGCCGACATGCCTTTACACAAGGTATCGTTTGGACTTGCTGTAAACGTTACGGTTGGGTTCTGCTGGGTTTGTACCGTCATCCTCAATGTTGTGCTGGCTGTTGGTGGCAACACGCAATGTGCATTGCTGGTCATCGTCACCTTGATCAGGTCGCCATCTGCAGGTACAAAGGTGTATGCTCCGCCTGTGCCTACGTTCGTGCCGTTTACATTCCATACATAGGTTGGGGTTGTGCCGCCATTGGTAGGCAGTGCCGTGTAGGTAGTGGTGGTACCTGCACACACTGTATCGCCTATTCCTGTGGTGATGCCTACTGCCGGTAATACATTGGTATCTATGATTACTGTTGCTGTACCTGACATCCTTACGCTACAATCTGTAAACGTGCTTACGGCCACTACATAGTATACTCCTGCCACTGTCTGTAGCCCGAAGTCCATCGCTGCCCCTGTTCCGGGGAAGGTACCGGTGGCTGTTGAGCCCCTGTACAACAGGTAGTTGACGCCCGTGGTTGAGTTACTCAATCCTATATGTACCCCGTTACCCCCTGCGCAGTAGTTGCCGCCGCCTGTCACGTTATAGACAAGTGGCAGTGGTACTACTGTTACCGTGGCTGCGGCTGTGCAACCAGGGCCTATCAGGTAGCCTATTGTTACTGTGCCCAGTGCCCGTGCCGTGTCATGGCCGCTGATGGCACCTATGCCCACCAGTGTAGGGTCTGAACTTGACCACCTGCCACCCGGCACGCTATTGTGAAGGTCGTATTGCGAGCCTATGCACTGTTTCATCGTGCCCGTGATCCCTGTTGGTGTCGGGAACACCTGTACGCTCGTGGTTATATAACATCCTGTTGGCAAGGTATAGGTGATGGTGGCTATGCCCGCGCTATCACTGGTTACAAGGCCTGTGGCGTCCACGTCTGCTACCGTTGGGTGGCTGCTGCTCCAGGTCCCACCAGGGGTTGCATCACCCAATAGTGTGGTTGGGGTGGATGTCAAGGTGGCTGAACACAACTGGGTAAACCCTGTTATCGCGTCCGGTACCGGGTTTACTGTTATATTGCTCGTTACCGTACAGCCTCCGCCCAATGTGAAGATGATGGTTACCCCTCCGGCTGATACCCCGGTTACTACGCCTGTGGTACTGCCTACCCTCGCTATAGCTGGCGTGGTGCTGATCCAGGTGCTGGTGCCGGCACCGTCTGTTAGTGTTACCGTGCCGCCTACGCATACCTGGGTTGGACCCGCGATGGCCGGTGGCATGGCGTTTACGGTTACTGTCTTCGTAGCACGGCAGTTATGCGAGTCGGTGAAGATGATATTGGCTACCCCACCGCTCATTCCTTGTGCAAGGCCGCTTACCAAATCTATCGTTGCTACGCCTGTCGCACTGCTGCTCCATAAGCCCGGGCCGCTTGCATCGGTATACAAACTATACCCACTGATACAGATAAACGGACTGCCCACGATGGGTGCAGGGGCTGGGTTTACTGTGACCAGCGTACTTGTTGCACAGCCTGCGGCTGTGGTGTAGGAGATTATTGTTGTTCCGGGGTTGATGCCCGATACTATACCTGTGGTACTGCCTACCGGGGCTATTGCTGATAAGGTGCTGCTCCATAGCCCGCCTGCCAAACCATTACCTAGCGTGATTGCCTGGCCCTGGCATACTTCTGATGGGCCCGTGATCGCTGTTGGTACCGGGTTGATCGTTACCGTCTTTTGGGCAGGGCATCCCAATACAAAATACTGGATCGTATCTACCGCTACAGTTAGTGAGCCTGTCAGGCTGGCTGTAAACAGGCCTGTTGTTGTTGTAATTGTCCCTACTGTGGTATTGGTACTATTCCAGGTGCCGCCCGGTGTAAAGTCATGGTAGGTGGCACTCTGGCCCTGGCATAGTGCTGATGGGCCCGTGATGGCCGGGGGCAATGGGTTTACTACTACCGTCTTCGTTGCTACACAACCTGATGGGGTGGTATAGCTGATAACCGCTGAACCGCTCAATAGCCCGTTCACCAATGCCGTGGTATCACCTGTGGCGGCTACCGTTGCTATTGAAGTGGCACTGCTGGCCCATGTCCCGCCTATGGTCGTATCACTCAATGTGATGCTTTGGTATTGGCATACTGTAGACGGGCCTGATATTGGTGCTACAGGGTTTACGATAATCGTAGATACTGCATTACAGCCGGTACCTAAGGTATAGAAAATCAGTACTGTTCCTGAGCTTACTCCCGTTACTATTCCTGATGTACTTATCGTGGCCACCAGGTTATTGCCACTGCTCCATACACCACCTGCTACGCTATTGCTCAGCGGCAAGCTTTGGCCCGTACATACCACACCGCCTCCTGATATTGGCCCCGGTACGCCGTATAC
>CAIWHI010000116.1 GCA_903912435.1 uncultured Bacteroidota bacterium
ACGTTTACGAACTTTAAACCAGCTTACTAATAGGCCAAACAATATAGCACAAAATAAATATGAAAAACTCTTGCAAAATCAGGAAATCCTTAACTTAATGACATTGCCCTCCGGGGTTTTATTACATGGGGTTATCTGAGTCTATAATCCTATCAACCTTCGGGTTTAATATTGCTATGAACAAAGGGTAAATTTATCATTTTAATGTATTGACCATACCTCATTCCCACAACCAACCCAATCCAACAAAAACAATTCCCTTATATTTGCAATAATTATGAAGATGTTTTTCTGGCATTTCGGTAAGCTTACATTAATGCTCAAGGATAGTATTAGCAAGCCCGAAAATGGAAAAGTTTACTGGATAGAGTTTATGGAGCAATGTAATGATATTGGTATCAGGTCATTGCCCATTGTCTTTATCATTTCCATCTTTTTGGGTATGGTTATGGCGGTTCAGTTTGCTTACCAGCTCATCAACCCTAATATCCCCAAATCCATCATAGCCACCCTGGTACGCGACTCTGCAATCCTTGAGTTTTCGCCTACCGTTATTTGTATAGTACTGGCCGGTGTAGTTGGCTCCAAGATAGCCTCCGAACTTGGCAATATGCGGGTGAGTGAGCAAATTGATGCCCTCGAAATTATGGGCATCAATACCAAAACCTACCTCATTCTCCCTAAGATATTTGCAGCCATGATAATGGTGCCATGCTTGATAGTTATTTCTATAGCAGTATGTATTTTCGGTGGTTTCCTTGCAGGCACACTTACCCATGTATATACCAAACAGCAATTTATATTGGGTATTACTACAGGTTTTGTACCTTATAACTTGTTCTTCTCATTGGTTAAGTCCTTTGTGTTTTCCATTGTTATTAGCCTTATACCATCCTATTTTGGTTATTATGTAGAGGGTGGTGCCCTGGAAATTGGCCGTGCATCTACTACAGCAGTGGTGGTTAGTTGCATCGTTCTTCTTTTTGCCGATTATGGATTGTCTCAATTGTTATTATAATCGTTTAATCAAGTAGCCCTATGCGAACCTTACTGTCATTAATATTGGTTTTACTGGCAGTGAAAGGGGTCTATGCCCAAAATATAGTCCCCAACGGCAACTTCGAAATAAATTCAGGTTGCCCTGATAATTACGACCAGATTAATTTATGCAACTGGCAATCGGGCAATTTGGGTACTCCCGATTATTATTATAATTGCGATTCTGTTATAGGTTGGCCTGCTAATTTCGAAGTGCCTAATAATTGGATTGGCTCACAAGCTGCTTTCTCGGGTAAGGGATATAGTGGTATCTATGGCTATTCGGCTATTCCCCACAACGATTACCACGAATACCTAATGGTATCAATTCCGGCCCTAGATACAAGCCTTACCTATAATATATCTATGCAAGTATCGGTAGCCGATTCATCGGGCTATGCAGGTATGGGGTTGGGTATTTACTTTAATACATTTGGTGCTTTTAATACGGTTGGCACTATTCCGGTTACTCCTCAACTCGATTTCACATCAATAGGCCTAATGTCTAATACCACCACCTGGACCCGCTTATCCGGCACCTTCAAGCCAGATTCTGCATATACCTATATGATTATAGGTGTCTTTAGAGATTCAAGCCACTTATTTCTAAATCCAATAAAGCTGGCTCCCGATTTTCAACCTTTCACTTATTTTTATATAGATAGTATCAATGTGCGCAAAAAAGTAAAAGCAGGAATTAATAACCCAAACGTGGAAGATATAATTAGTATCTACCCAAATCCTGCCAATTCCCAAAATATTAATATTAAATTTCCTGACCCGATTAATCAACCCAAAAGCTTCACCACCTATAATATCCAGGGGCAAATCATCCAGCAATGTGATAATTTAACACTCTCTCAAAACGAGCTTCATCCTCTAGTTCGCAATCCAGGGACATTTTTTTATAGATTAATCACCCAAAATGGAGATGTGTATAATGGTAGGTTTGTGGTCAATTAAACCCTATATTTAGGTGGTTTTTTAAGGATCTACTTATAGGCATAATTCTTAAAATCCAAATCCTTCAGTGTTGATTTTTTGAATTTGGTATCATAACTGAAATGCGTGGTGCAATCATATTGGTGCTCATAACCTGGATAAAAAGTTATGAATATGAATTCTGAATTGTCTTTTTCCAACCAGCCCACCATATTTATGAATACCAGTGATTTGCGTGTTTTACGCCTTTCGTTGGCTTCCTCTTGGGTTAATAAGACAATCCCAGTATTCTCGATTTTTGAGGGTAGGGTTATATCCGGAAACTCATTGTTCCGCCCAAAATATAGAGTGTCATAGCTAGATTTATCCCTTTTATATATTGCTTTAATGTACTCTGCAATGGCTTGCGAATATCGTGTAGTCTCTTCCTCTTTTGTTGGTTTATAATTTGCCTGTCCTAACGATAGGAAGGGAATTGTAATAAATACTATTAAGTATCCCAGAATTTTAAGCATAAAAGAGGGTTTAATTATACCTAAAAACGATTAGTTTTTATAGATGTTGCTTAATATTATATTTAGTGTGTTTAGCCTCTTTTACTTACCTGGAAGGGTTGTGGTCGCCTGCTTATCTCCTTAAACCTAAGCTACATTAATTGTAAACCCGCT
>CAIWHI010000117.1 GCA_903912435.1 uncultured Bacteroidota bacterium
CAAATAGAATTCGCAAGGTAGATACTTCGGGAATAATTAACACCATCACAGGGAACGGAATGGGGGGATTTTGGGGTGATGGCGGAGACCCTCGTCTAGCTAAATTGGCCGCACCACAAGGTGTTTGTGTCAGTAATTCAGGAGATGTATATATAGGAGATGTCGGAAATAACAGGATACGAATTGTGACCATGCAGGCATTAGCATTAAATGATATTTTAATTGAAAATGAATATATTAACATATATCCTAATCCGGGTAACGGGTATATTTCTTTATACATTTCTTCTAGCACCCAAGAGCCATTCCAAGTGACAATTACCAATGTTTTCGGTGAAAAAGTGAAATCATTCCAGATTGTTTCCAATCAACAAACTCATGCAGAATTAGACATGCTTCCGGGCATTTATTATCTGTCTGCAACTGCTTCAGGAAATAGCATTATTAAGAAAATTATCATCCAATAAAATCAACACACATGAAAAAAGCCATCACGGATTTCATATTTCTGGGTGGTTTTTTTGTTTAGATTGAGTGATTGATGAACTGATTAGATTAAATGTACTAGTAAGTGTTTGGCGGAGACTCTGTCTCCGTCGCAGAGGTAGCAATTCTCCTGAATGTCAAAAATGAAGGTTAACAACATTTTGTGGCTTTGAATAGTAGGTGGGTAAAGAGGGACGCACTCCGTTAGGAGTAGCTGGCTTTATAGCAAAATCGCATCCCCCTTATTGTGCACCCCGTTAGCGGGTGCTGGTACATTGAGAATTGTAAGACTTCAAATGAAATATTTATAGAAGGATGCCAGGCAATCTTAATTAGTATTAATTTCACTTTGAATAACAATGGAAGCAACCAACGAAATTATCACCCAAATCGAAAATTCTGAATTGCCTGAACAGGAAAGGCTAGCAGAAATTTATAAGTTGGGTGATGAAAACTAAGAAGATTCTATTCCCTATTTGATGAACAAACTCCAGTATGATGGAAACACCATCTATATCCGTGATGCAATAGCTTGTAGTTTATCCAATCTGGGTGCGCAAGAAGCAGTACCTGTATTTATAGACTTAATCAAGAACCCTGAGAATATCAAAAATATCGCCCCTCTTATTTTATACCTCAGCGATTTGGATTGCAAGGAATACTATACCTATTTTGTTGGCTTAATTTGTAGGAGTGATTTCCACATTAGGTGTATGTGCCAAATTATACTTGAAAAGTATTCCGAGAAAGTATCAAAAGAATTAAGAGGGGAGTCCTTAAGGATACTTAGAAACAATATATCTATTGTTAATTCTCAGGCCCCGGGATTTTATATTAAGCCAATTGATGTAGAGCTAATTAACCAGATGCAGTTTATCTCCTATGGTATGATTCTGCTATCATAGACCTTACCTGTTTAGAGAAATCAATAAACTTTAGCCTTCCAAAGTCCCACTTTTCTTTCCACTTTTTTACTGTAATCCTTTTTCGAATCATCCTATTATCTCACCTTTATGCTATCAATGGCCCATTACCAAACCAGGGCTGGTGCATTCTGTTTTTATAGGAATAAAAAATCCCGAAGGGATGATATGATTATAGAAAAATGATCTTTCTTATAGCTCAAAACCCCGGAGGGCAATGTCAATAAGTTAAGGGTTTTATGGATCTCCAAATTTATTTTATCCTATAATTGACACTTCATATAATAGTATTTCGCCCTTGCAGGGCTTAACACGATTGCCATCATAGCCACCCAGGGCGATGCCCTGGGCTGACATATTGAGCCCGCCGCGGCGGGCGCCAAGCACTGTAAATTTACATTGGAATAAGTGTAAAATATATTTGTTTAAGCACGAAATGCTTAACTTTATGACATTGCCGCTTCGGGGTTCTGATGGGGATTGGATTTTAATCCGACGGTTGCACCGGCGGCTATTCATATTTAAGCCCGTTGGGGTAATTCATCATTAACCATTAACCCTCATCCCCATTGTTCTTCAGTTTCATGAGGAGGGTATATGCGTTTCTAAGGACTATTTTTGCAGTGGGAGGGGTTGATTTTAATTCTACATAACCGTTGTAAGCCATGCCGATTTCTACCTTTTGGAGTTTGTAGGTATTGTCGCCGAGCTCAATGAAAATGTAATTCTCGTTGTTGGATTTCACTAATGCATCTTCTGGGATGCTGAGCACATTGGTGTTGTGTAGTTCCAAATCTGCATTTATAAACATACCGGGAAGGAGGTCTTTGTAATTTTTGTCCATGTGGCAATGCACCTCTGTGGCCCTGTCCTTGCCGATATTTGGGGTTACCAGATGCACTGTGGCACTGTATTTTTTATCAGGGTGCAAATTGGTATAGCAGGAAATTTGCTGGCCTTCCATTATACTAAGTACATCATTCTCAAATACAGTAAGGGTGAGGTGAAGGTCATCTGGGTTTACCAATTCGAAAAGGATATCGGTAGGGTTAACGTATTTGCCAATATTTACATTCACCTTAGATACGAAACCGCTTATTGTTGAATAAATATTAACTGTCCGGGATATGGTCTTTTCTGTAAGGTGGTCGGGATTGACACCGATGAGGAGCAATTTTTCAGAAAGGGATTTTAAGAGTATTTTCTGGCTCTCGAAATCGCTGAGGGCTTGCTGGTATTGCTTATCGCTGGATGCCTTTGTTTCATTTAGTTTTTGTTGCCTTCCGTATTCTGCATCAAGGTATTGCAACTTGCTTTTGGCCGTAAGATAGTCCTGCTGCACCTGTATGTATTGCTGGTCTTCCATTGTGGCCAGCACTGTGCCCCTTGCTACTTTTGTACCAGGAATCATATTGGTAGTTTTGAGGTAGCCACCCAGGGGCATACATACTGAAACTATGTTTTGCGGTGGCACGTCTATTACACCGCTCACTTTTAGGGTGCTGTGTATTTCCCGCTGCTCGGGTACACCTAATAATATGCCGGCATTTTTTGCCTGGGCTGGTGTCAATTTGATTACATCGCCGGATAATGTTTGTACTGTATCCTTTTTGTCGGTTGGCTTTTGAACCGGTGCTTCATTATGGCAAGATGATATCAGGCCTGCCATGAAAATGATTATTATGTTAACTATGTTACGTCTCATGAAATTCTTTTTTTGAAATTATTTTACACCACAAATTTTTTCCACCTCAAATCCTGCCTCATTCATTTGCTGGGCAATATTTAGGTATTCGCCCTGCACCTGTAGTGCCTGATTGATTAATATTGTCCAATCGAGATAACCAATCTCACCGAGCCTTAGCTTTTGGTTGGCAGCCTCCATTATGCGGGACGCATTGGGGAGCATGTTTTTCTGATAAACACTTACCAAATCCTTGCGCTGATTGTAGATGCGCAGGGCGTTGCTTAATTCTGAGGACACCTGCTGCCGGCTGGCCTGGTATTCAATTTCCTTTTGACGGATGAGGTTATTAGCGGCCCTAATCTTAGCCTGCTGGGCTCCATAAAATAAGGGAATACCTATACCGGCACTTATGGTATTGAACCTGGCACCACTTCCGAAATATTGCTCGGTATTATAAGCGGTGGTTTGCCAACCTATGATGGTGGAGCTATTGATACCCGCATTGAAGGAGGGCATCATTTTTGCCTTTTCCAGTTTAGATTCCATTTGGGCAAGGCCAATTTTCTGCTCGTACATTTTTAGTGCAGGGGTGTTGCCGAGTTTTGTGGTATCTAATGCTGATGTTAGGAAATATAAATACCCATCGGCACGGGGGCTTAGCCGGGTGGGAGCATTGAGTAATACCCTTAACAGTTCCATTTGCACCTCATAATCGGTTTCCAGCGATTGTAACTGATAGGCGATTTGCAATCTTTGGTTATCAGTTGCAGCTAGTTCCAGCGCATCAATGTCACCTAGAGCAAAGCGTTGCTTTTCACGTATCAGGAAGTCGTTATAAATGCTATCGGCCCTTTTGAGCAGGCGGGCTTTCTCATCCATTACCAATATCTGGTAAAAAGTTTGTTTTACCCTGGCTGCCAATTCAATTTCCCTGGCCTGGAGGCTGTTTTCACTTAGGCCGATATTCAGCTTTACGATGCTGTTCTGCCGTTTGTAAACGGTGGGGAACTGGATATTTTGCGAGATGGCAAACCGGTTATCCATCACGTTGCTGTTGATTTTACCATACTCAGCCTGGAATGCAGTTTTCTCTATATCAGTGCCACTTTTTGATAAAGATTTAGAATATACTACTTCGGCCTGTGCAGCTTGTATACCCAGATTTTTTTGGGTGGCCATTTGGATGGATTCCTGAAGGGTGATGTAGTTTTGGGCACCTGCTTTTGGAAGGATAAAGCCACAAAGCATGAGAATTAATACCCCAGACTTTGCCACCCTGAAACTTTTGAAGCCGCCTTCGAAAAGCAGATAAAATACAGGTAGAACAAAAAGTGTAAGCAGGGTAGAAATTAATAGCCCACCAATAACCACGGTTGCTAATGGCTTCTGCACCTCTCCACCAGCACCTGTGCTAATAGCCATAGGTATAAATCCTAATGATGGCACCAATGCGGTCATTAATACCGCTCTTAGTTTAGACTTAGTGGCGTGTATAACAATTCTGCGGGCATCATGCCAACCTTCTTTTTTGAGTCGGTTGAACTCAGAGACCAGGAGGATACCATTAAGCACAGCAACACCAAAGAGGGCAATAAAGCCTACCCCTGCCGAAATACTAAAAGGCATGTGGCGAATGGACAGGGCGAAAACACCACCAATAGCAGATAGGGGGATAGCGGTATAAATGAGCAGGCCTTGTTTCACAGAACTAAATGCAAAATAGAGCATGAGGAATATAAGCAATAGTGCTACGGGTACCACTATTGATAATCGTTCACGGGCGGCGGTCATGTTATCGAATGAGCCGCCATAGACTATTTTATACTCACGGGGAAGGCTAAGCCCTGCTTTTACTTTTTGCTGTAGTTCGGTAACAATGGTTTGCACATCGCGGCCTTTGATATTGAAACCTACAATTATCCTGCGGCGGGTATCTTCCCTTTGTATCTGGTTTACACCTTCTACTTCGGTTACAGAAGCTACCTGGCTAAGGGGTATCTGGGTACCCATTTTGGTGGGTACCATGAGGTTTTCGATATCACTGGTACTTTTTCTTGACTCACCTGCCAAACGTACTACCATATCGAATCGTTTTTCACCTTCATAAACCTGACCAGCGATTTGCCCGGCAAAGGCGGCATTCACTACCCTATTTACATCACTCACGTTCAGTCCGTTTTTGGCCATGGCATCGCGGTTGTATTTAATTACTACCTGTGGCATACCCGTGACCCGCTCCTCATAGATATTAATGGCGCCGTCTATAGTTTTGATAACGTCGGTAAGCCTGTGGGCATAGGCACTTAATGAGTCGAGGTTTTCACCGAAAATCTTGCAGACCACATCCTGGCGGGCACCCGTCATTAATTCATTAAACCTCATTTGTACCGGGAACTGGAAACCGACAGTAATGCCAGGAACGTCTTCGAGAGCCTTTGTCATTTTTTCACTTAGCTCGGGGAAGGTTTTGGCAGAAGTCCATTCTTTTTTATCTTTCAGGAGGAGAATCATATCGCCGGCTTCAAATGGCATGGGATCGGTAGGGATTTCGGCACTACCTATTTTGGTGACCACTTTAAGCACTTCGGGGAAACGCTCCAGCAATATTTTAGA
>CAIWHI010000118.1 GCA_903912435.1 uncultured Bacteroidota bacterium
AACCCCTCTCACACACTTTTGTGTTAGTGCAAAATCTATAATAGCTCCTATTTCATCGGTATTCAATCCTTTTTGCAAGGTAACAACAAGTGTGGTTGACAAGTTAAATTCATTCAGGTATTCCAGGGCCTGCATGCGCACATCCCGCAGGTCTTTTCCGCGAAGAGATTCAAGGGCTTCCTTTTTAAAGGAATCAAACTGCAGGTATATTTCAAAATCAGGCATATAAGTAGCCAGTTTTCTGGCAAATTCCCGGTCCTTAGCAATCCTGATGCCATTGGTATTCACCATCAGGTGCTTTATGGGTTTGGTTTTGGCAATATCCAGGATCTCAAAAAAATCAGGATGCACGGTTGGCTCTCCCCCACTTATCTGCACTACATCAGGCTCGCCTTCATTAGCCACAATGGCATCCAGCATAAAGTTTACCTCTTCCAATGTCCTATGTCTACCAAAATGGGGTCTTGATTCAGCATAGCAGGTAGGGCAAGTCAGGTTGCAGCGATCTGTGATTTCTACCAGGGTCAGGCAAGAATGTTGTTCATGATCGGGGCACAATCCACAATCGTATGGGCAACCATAATGCGTTTTGGTATTGAATTTCTTTGGATATTCACCCGGTTTCAGATAGTTGCGGCATTTTTTATAATATTCCACATCTGTGGCAATCAGAACCTTTTCCGGCCCGTGTTCGGGGCAGTTTTTTAGAAAATAGACATTATCATTCTGAAAAATCACCTTGGCATCTACCCTTCTCAGGCATTTGGAACAAAGGCTGATGGTGAAATCGTAAAATTTGTAATCCCGGGTTGGCATATTGCTATTTGTGTTAATAATTAAATTATGTGGGGGTATTGGTTTTTATTTCAACAGGATATTCATTCCTCTCAGCCTCGAATGGTAAATGCAAAAAAAACTTATAATAATAAACCAAACCGGCAAGGCAGGCCAGTTGCAATACCGAAAGACCAAAGCCAAACCTATAAACCGGTTTAATAAATTCTATGCAAAATCGGAATATCAGGTATGAAACGATAAATAATTTAAACAGGAATCCATTTTTTAAAACATAATGGGAATTAATGGTTATGAGCACAATCCATAAAATGAAAAGAAAAAGGATTTCATAAATAGCCGTCGGATGCCTTATAATACCATCGCCCATATCAATACCCCAGGGCAAGCTTGTTGGTGAACCATAGGTATTGTCACCCAGGCCGGCAAGGGCGCAGCCAATCCTTCCCAGACCAATAGCCAGGATTAAGGGTAGGGCCAATAGATCACCGGAAGATGTCTTGACTTTTAAAAAGTATTTCGCGATTTCTGTTCCTATAAGCCCGCCTAATAGCCCACCGATAATGGTTTTATTGGTATAATAATAGATCCATGGGGTATGAATATTAAAGAACTGTTCAGGGTTTTCAAGATCACCCAATAATCTGGAAAAAACCAAAGCACCAAAAGCGGCCCCACAAAAAATCCAGATACGGTTTTGACTGTCAATAAGGTCTTTTTGCCGCTTTCTGAGATACAGATAATACCGGAACCCCAATACAAAACCCAACTCCTCAAACAGGAGATGCGAATTAATTTCCAACCCAAACAGGTGCAGGTTTATGGGATATACCATGAAGCTAATTTTCTGGTAACGAATATATCAAAATTATTGACATATGTTCCTGAA
>CAIWHI010000119.1 GCA_903912435.1 uncultured Bacteroidota bacterium
AAATAATATTTCAGATATAAAACTTAAAGTGGATTTAGATAATGCTTACCTTAGCCCCAAAAGCTGGTTTTATCTTTTTCACGGCATAAAACAGAAATTAATTAAACATGCAAATAAGCGCGTTGCAGATAGCTACAATAATACAAGGCAAACTGGAAGGAAATCCGGAGGCCAAAGTAAGTACTGTAGGGAGAATTGAGGAGGCAGATGAAAATTCAATATGCTTTATTGCCAATCCTAAATACGAAGAATACATATACACATCTAAAGCTGCAATAATTATCGTCAACGAAACCCTTGAATTAAGCCAACCAGTAAAGGCTACACTTATTAGGGTGAAAGATGCCTACAGTAGTTTTGCATTCCTACTTGAAAAATATAATGAAATTATAGCCGGCACCGAAAAGACAGGCATAGAACAGCCATCCTTTATATCCCAAAGTGCAAAAATTGGTAAGGATGTTTATATTGGAGCATTCTCTTACATTGGCGATAATGCTGTTTTGGGCAATGGTGTAAAAATATATCCCGGTTCTTATATTGGCAACCATACTAGCCTTGGCGATAATTGCAAATTGATGCCTGGGGTAAAAGTTTATGACAATTGTAGCCTGGGCAATTCTGTAGTGCTGCATTCAGGTGTAGTTATTGGTGGAGATGGATTTGGTTTTGCCCCACAACCCGACCATACCTACAAAAAAATACCGCAGATAGGCAATGTGATTATTGAAGACAATGTAGAGATTGGTGCTAATACAACTGTTGACCGTGCAACAATGGGCAGCACGGTAATAAGGAAGGGAGTAAAACTTGATAACCTGATAATGGTAGGCCATAATGCCGAGATAGGTGAAAATACTGTGATAGCAGCCCAAACAGGCATCAGTGGCAGTACCAAACTAGGCAAGAATTGCCTCATAGGCGGTCAGGTAGGTATAGTAGGCCATATTCACTTGGCTGATGGCACTAAGGTAAACGCTCAAAGCGGATTAAGTAAAACAATTACAGCACCAAACACTACCCTAAATGGTAGTCCGGCATTTGAATATAAAAGTTCATTAAAAAGTCAGGCAATTTTCAGAAATTTGCCCGAATTACAGCAACGCCTGCAAAAGCTGGAAGAAACTGTACAGGAATTAACTGCATTATTAAGCTCACAAAACCTGGAATATAAAAAGTGACAGAAGATAATTTAATCAAACCGGAAGGCAAACACAAATCTGATACTTTGTATTCAGTAAACAACAACAGGAACCAGCATACGCTGAAAAATCCTGTAACTCTACATGGCGTGGGTCTGCATACAGGCCACATGGTAACCATGACCATGAAACCTGCTAACCCAGGTTATGGCATTCGCTTCCAAAGGGTGGACCTGCCCGATAAACCCATAGTAAAGGCTGATGCGGATTATGTGGTGGACACCTCAAGGGGAACCACCATTGAATACAATAATGCACGAATCAGCACAATTGAGCATACACTTTCAGCTATGGTAGGTCTTGGTGTAGATAATGCATTGATTGAGTTAGATGGCCCCGAAGTGCCTATACTTGATGGTAGCGCCCGTTTGTTCATGGAGGCTATTGATAGTGTGGGACTTGAAGAACAGGATGCCAAACGCATTGTATATAGTATAGACCAAAACATACATTTTTACGACCCAGTAAAAAATGTAGATATGTTGGCTGTACCATCTGCCAATTACGAAATCACTGCATTAATAGATTTCAATTCTCCTGTTTTGGGTACCCAGCATGCTACAATGAAGCATCTGGGCGAATTTAGGAAAGAAATTGGCCCTTGCCGCACTTTCTGTTTCCTGCATGAGTTAGAGTATTTGCTTGATAATAACCTTATTAAGGGAGGGGACCTCAGCAATGCAATAGTTGTAGTAGACAAAATAGTAAGCCAGGAAGAATTAAACCGTCTTGCTTTGGTCTTCAATAAGCAGAAGATTGAAGTGAAAATGGAAGGCATTCTGAATAATGTACAGCTCCATTTTACTAATGAGCCAGCTCGTCATAAATTACTGGATGTGGTAGGTGATTTGGCTTTAATAGGACACCCTATCAAAGCGCATATCATCGCCAGCCGTCCGGGCCATGCATCTAATGTGGAATTTGCCAAGAAAATAAAAGCCTATATCAAGAAGAATAAACACCTTTCTGATATTCCTCATTACGACCCTAACCAACAGGCCGTATATGATATCAACCATATCATAAAGGCATTGCCACACAAGTTCCCATTCTTGCTGGTTGATAAAATCATCGAGTTGAGCGATACCCATGTGGTAGGTGTAAAGAATGTAACCTTCAATGAGCATTTCTTCCAGGGGCACTTCCCGGGCAACCCTGTTATGCCGGGAGTATTGCAAATTGAGGCACTTGCCCAGACCGGTGGTATATTAGCAATGAATAACATCCCCGACCCCGACAATTACGATACCTACTTCTTGAAAATAGATAAGGTGAAGTTTAAAAACGTTGTTCGTCCGGGCGATACATTGATATTGAAAATGGAATTAATTAATCCTATCCGCCGCGGGATCTGTGAAATGAGGGCAACAGCATATGTAGGAAATAAACTGGTTACAGAAGCGGAACTGGTAGCACAAATAATGAGAAAAGATAAAAAATGATTCACCCACTAACATACGTCCACCCCGACGCTAAAATAGCACATAGTGTGCATATTGATCCATTTACTACCGTACACAGGAATGTGGAGATAGGTGAAGGCACATGGATAGGATCGAACGTTACCATTATGGAAGGTGCCAGGATAGGTAAAAACTGCCGCATTTTCCCTAGCTCAGTAATATCTGCCATTCCACAAGACCTTAAGTACAAGGGCGAGGATACTGTAACCATTATTGGTGACAATACCACTATCCGTGAATGTGTGACCATCAACAGGGGCACTTCCGACCGTAATGCTACCAAAATTGGCAACAACTGCCTTATTATGGCCTACACCCACATAGCACATGATTGCGAGGTAGGTGATCACTGTATTTTCTCAAACAATACTACCCTTGCAGGTCATATCATAGTTGGTGATTGTGTGGTACTTGCAGGGCTTACTGCAGTTCAGCAGTTCGTGCGTATTGGTTCTTATGCATTTGTAACCGGTGGTTCATTGGTACGCAAAGACATTCCGCCCTACGTAAAGGCAGCAAGGGAACCACTGTCTTATGTAGGGGTTAACTCTGTAGGATTGAAAAGAAGAGGTTATTCTATTGATAAAATCAACCACATTTTGGATATCTACCGTATACTCTTTGTTCGTGGCTACAACGTTTCAAAAGCCTTGAACATCATTGAAACCGAAATCCCTGTTTCCGACGAGCGCGATGAAATCATCTCATTCGTTCGCGAAACCGGTCGTGGTATCATGAAAGGCTATGTAAGAAGGCATAGTGAGGATTTGCCGTAGGTAAATTCAAAAGTTAAAAGTTAAAACATATGAAAGGGGGCATTTTGCTCCCTTTTTTGTTTTTGGGGGAGTGCCAATCTAAAAATCGCACCAGCTTTATAACACAGCTGGTGCGATTTTGAAAATATCAACCTACTTTGACCTGACTACATATTCTACTT
>CAIWHI010000120.1 GCA_903912435.1 uncultured Bacteroidota bacterium
CGTAGTAAGGGATTGCTTATTGCTGTGCAACTTGGCAATGCAGAACAAGTATCGGCCTCATTGCTCAAATGTCTGGACAAGGGATTGTTTTCAGATTGGTTTTTATTTGCACCTGATTGTATTAGGATTGCACCTCCATTAACCATAACTGAAGATGAAATCAGGTGGGCGTGTAAGGTGATAATGTCGGTTATTTGATGTAAAAAAGATACTCAAATTTCAGTAACTAGAAGACAAAGAAATGACTTACATATGGGATTAAGCACAAAAAAGCCGGACATCAATCCGGCTTTTTTAATATGGTTATTCAAATAAATTTTATGGAATCATTGTAACGGGATAACCGTTTACACCGATGTAAACAGTAGCCCCTGCATCGCATCCACCAGAGCCATAATCGAGGCGGTGACTACCAGTATAGCCATTTACATTTACAACACCTGAGCGCAGGTAGTCGCAACCTAGTGCTGCCTGTAATGGGGTAGCAATAGCAAAATTGAAAATATGCCCATTAGGACGGGTAAGTGTTGCAAATCCGGAAATTGAGAACACATCATCAGCTCTTGTGCCTGAAGCGTAGCCTGTTACCCATTTACGAACCAAAGTGCCGCTCCAGCCTACTATCTGGCTGTTTTGTGGGTCTTGACTAATGTTCATTGAATCATTCACATACACATTATAATACCAGTTGCCGGTAATTGTTGTATCTACACGAGATGTTTTAATAGTGCCGGTAATCTGATTGTCGTTGATGAAATAATGATCGAAACTGATAGTATGCAATTGGCCTGAATCAGAATATAATCCATTATAAGTTACAATAATAGTACCCCTGCGCTTTTTACCATCCAGGCATACACAATCAGTATTGCCAAAGTATATGGTCAAAGTATGATTTGCATAGGTGGTGTCGGTAGCAACACGAGCGCAAACACCATCATATGTTGTGCGCATATATGCCCCGTTATAGGTAAATCCGGCGGCATCAGCTATGGAGATAATATCATTATTAGCCCATTCTATTCTAGATGCGTCAGATGCATACCCTCCGTTATCATCTCCGTTAGCCAGATTGCTACTGGTATCAGGGTGGCATGCAGAAAATAATAGCATGGATATTACCGTAAAGAAGGCTCCTTTTACATAATTTAGTTTACTATGCATATACACGTAATGTTGTTTTACAACCTATTGACAATGTCAATGGGCAATTTTGTCGCAATATAACTAATATAGGTTAATGATGCAAACAACAGGCTTAACAAAATTCTTGAGGAAGCTAATTATAAATTACTTTCCTAATTTTATTTCACTTTTTATGGCAACAAAATGTCTCTTATTGAGCCATTTGATAGGGTGATTGAAGCCTTATTGTCGCAAACAGGAGTAGTGCCATAATTTAGGGTGTGTGTAAGAGCACCGCTGGAATAAATTACAGAGCCAGCTTCAAACCACTTGCATGATGCATCTATGACCAATGGTGTAGCTGATGGTATGTTCACATTTACTATATTTCCATTTGGCCTTGTTAATGTTCCTGTACCTATTACATTATAAATATCATCGCCCGGAACATTGGGTGTATCATAACCAGCAACCCATGTGCGGGTGCGGGTCCAGACAGAACTAATGGTTCCTCCACCGGATAATGTAACTGCACCATTTACCGTAATATTGAAATAAGGCTGACCGTTGGTATTATTACCCATATTGGTTACTGTTTTGATGCCTGTAACTTTATTGTCGTTTTGGTAAAAATTGTTGAAGGTAATGGTATGCGAACTGCCTGTTGTAGCGTAACCACCTCCTGAGCAAGTGATTATTATTTGCCCCCTGCGCATACGGCCATCGTGACAAAGGCAATTTGTTTTGCCAAAATCTATCAAAATTGTATCATTCGATTTGGTGACGGTTGCACATCCACTACCCGTGGTAGCTGAGGTTCTGTAACCTAGTGAGCCACCACTAATAATTGATGCATGGTCGGCTATGGTTTGTACATCATTGAAAGTTTGTTCGCTAAGGGCATGCTCATTCACATACCCGGTATCATCACCACTTATAACGACTGTTTTAGGGTAACATGAAGCCATCACAATTACCAATAAGCATAAAATGACCACTGGAAATATGCTGGAAACAATTTTTGAATGATACATAAAACTACTATTTAATAACTTAATAACAGGTAATACAAATATATGACAAATTTATTGCAAAATAGTTTAAACAGTCCATCAGGTATTATTTTAATATTGGGTTATTGTGTGTAAATGGAGGGCTAAATTTGAAAATAGGACGCCAAATTTAAATAACAAAGCCCTCTAACGAGGGCTTTTAGTATTGATAATATTAGAATATATTAAGCTAAAGTTGCAGTAACTGTAGTTTCACAATTGTACAATTTGGTAATCAAACAACCGGCCCTTGCTTCTTCGGCTAATGTCTGGAATTGCTCATTAGTGATATTTGGCACCTTAGCAGTTACATTCAATTCGCTTTTGGTTACTACACCATTTTCTAGCGTAATATAGCAAACAGTAGAAACCTGCTCTGGAGGAAAACCAGCACCACCCAATACAAAGGTAAACTTCATAGTATAGCAGCCAGAATGAGCGCCAGCTAATAATTCTTCAGGGTTGGTACCAACACCTTCAGCAAAACGGCTATTATAAGAAAACTGAGCATTGCTCAGTGTAGTACTCTGTGTAGAAATAGTGCCACTACCTTCTTTACCTGAACCGTTCCAAACGGTTGTTGCGTTACGTTTCATAATTTTTGTTTTAATTTGGCGCAAAGATAATCCCTGCATTGTTGCCAGCAAATGTATTTATGTTATCAGGGTATCAAATTTAGATATTGCCAAATTGTTTTGCCAGAAATAAGTAATACATACACTAAGGGTATATATTTAATTGGCATGTAATAAAAACAGCCTTGCCACCCAGTTTTGCAAAACATTATCTTATTGATTGTTGAGTTCCTCCCAATATTCTGCCGCGCGGCGTGTATGGGGGATTACAATGGTGCCACCTACTATATTGGCTACTGCAAAAATCTCATACATTTCGTCGGTAGTGATGCCTTCATCATGACATTTGCCCAGATGGTATTTAATACAATCATCGCAACGAAGCACCATACTTGCTACAAGGCCCAGCATTTCTTTAGTGCGCACAGGAAGTGCCCCTTCGGCATAGGTATTAGTATCCAGGTTAAATAGTCTGCCAATTACTAAATTCTTTTTACTGAGTATTACCTCATTCATTTTGGCTCTATAATCATTAAATTCCTGTACCTGGCTCATTTGCTTTGTGTTTTTTGGTTTGCTCAAAAGTAAATGAAAATTAGTAACGATGATTAAATAAAGTAAACTATCTGACTTGTTCTTTCCCCTTTCTGCTTTGTTACAAAAGTCATAAAAATGATTGCTATTCGCGTCCTAACTCCTGTCGGGATTGTGCCTTGCATAAAAGAAAAATATCTGCGCCATATGGTATACTTTATTTAATCAACGTTCCTTAGCTGTTGATATATTGAAAACCATCAAAAAAAAATAACGCTTGAATGACATGGCAATATCTTGTTTTTGACTACATTTATAACCTAAACAAAAAGAATATGAGTCTGAATGTCTATTTATTCTTCAATGGTAATTGCGAAGAAGCTATGAACTTTTATAAAGACTGCACTGGTGGTAATATCCTTAGTCTTCAAAGATTTGGAGATACTCCAATGCCATGTGAAGAATCACAGAAAAGCAAAGTGATGCATGCTGTAATGGATATACAAGGCAGCAAAGTAATGTTATCAGACTCGCATAGCAAACAGCATGCGAATATAGGTGATAATTTTTCACTGGCTCTTGACTTCAAAAGTGAGGAAACTATTAACGACTGCTATGCTGCCCTATCGAATGGTGGTAAAATTACTATGCCCCTGCAGGAAACATTTTGGGGTGCGGTATTCGGTATGTGTACCGACAAATTTGGGGTAAACTGGATGTTCAATTACGACAAACCGAAGAGTGAGTAAATATGATGCTTTAAAATAACCAGGATGAAATTTGTTTTTATCCTGGTTATTTTAATAAAGGTATAGTAATGGTAAAAGTAGTACTTACATCAGGGATTGAGGACACGTCCACCGTTGCTTTATGTGCCTGTAGGATATTCAAGGTAAAAGTAAGCCCGAGGCCAACCCCATTTCTTTTTTGAGTGAAATACGGTTCAAACAATTTGCAGATATTTTCTTCACTGATACCACAACCATTATCAGATATCACCACCACTGCATTTTCTTCTTCTTCTATCAATGCAATAAAAAGCCTGCCTTCATAGTTATTCATGGCTTCGATAGCGTTAATAACAATATTTAGCAAAGCAATCATTAATTTTTCCCGGTCGGCAAGAATCTCAATTTTAGTTTCGGGGTAGCTAATTTGGAGCCTGATATTTTTCAACGTTATCCTATCTACTGATGCCTCAATAACATCATCAAGAATGTTTTGAAGAATTTGCCTTTCCAGTGTGTTTTCTGTAGGACGGGAGGTATATAATAGCTCGCTTATCAGGTCACTAATGCGTTTGCCATTTCTTAGAATGATATCGAAATACTGCTGTATGTTTTCATCACGGGCATCAATACGCATCTGATCTACTGAAAGGGTAATATTATTGAGAGGGTTACGCACCTCATGGGCAATGGTTCGTACAAGCCTGCCTGCGGCAGCTAATTTTTCGGCCTGGAGGGTTGCCTTTTCTGCTTTCTTAAGGTGGGTAATATCATGTATAATGCCTTGCAGATAGGTATTATTATCAGCCGATAGTTCTAATGTAAGTGTGATGATACAGTATTTTTTTTCACCACTTTTACTCATTAATACTATTTCCAGGTCTGTAACCCCCACTCCATTCTGAATACTTTTGATGAGGAATTCTCTTTGCTCATCAAAACCAAACCAATCAGCAAGATTCATTTTCAATACCTCTGCAATATCATAGCCCAATAATATAAATACCGACTGATTAACATCTACAATATTTAGTTGCTGATCAGCTACAAAAAAAACGTCCTTCGACTTTTCGAATATATTTCTATACTTAAGCTCGCTATTTTTTAATGCATTTGTAGCTTCAGCCCGTTCCAGTGCATACCTGATACACCTTTCCAGTTTTTCTGAAGATAATTCGGTTTTCACCAGATAATCGACAGCCCCAAATTTCATGGCTTTAATATCAACTTCATAATTGCCCTTGCCTGTTAGTAAAACTCCCGGCACCTCAATTTTTCTGGACTCTGCTTCCTCCAGAAAATCTACCCCATTTTTAATACCCAAACGGTAATCAACAAAATACATATCATACTTGCCACTGAACAGCTTGTTGATACCTTCCACGAAATTTTTACCCCATTCAATATGAAATGAATTCCCATAAATGGATTTAATATAGCCACCGATGATGATGAAGTCATCTTCATCATCATCTACAATAAGAATTCGGGCATTTTTATTAGGAAGAATCATGATTTTGCTATTTCATTACAATATGCTCCAGAGGTAAAATAATAACAAACCTGGCACCCTGGCCATCCACATTTTCAGCATAGATATGTCCGTTATGGCATTCAACTATTTTTTTGCAAATGGCTAATCCTATACCTGTGCCCGGATACTCTGAACGGCCATGTAAACGTTGAAAAACCTGAAAAATACGTAAGGAATATTCTTTTTCAAATCCTATGCCATTATCCGTAATCTGAATTTTGCAATAGGTATAATGCGGTTGCAACTCATAATCTATTTTTTCCTGACCTGATAATCTTGAGGATGAAATGGCAATCACTGGTTGCACTTTCGGTTTCCTAAACTTTATAGCATTACTCATAATATTGCCAAAAAGCTGCTTCATTTGAGAGGGAATAGCTATAATTTCAGGAAGCAAACCTAATTGTATAATCGCTTTCGATTCTTCAATAGGTACTTCAAAATCGTGCAAAACCGATTTCATTATGTCATTTAGGTCAAGTGGTTGAAATTGATTTTCGGTTTTGGAAATTCTGGAGAATTCCAATAAATCATTAATCAGGGTGCGCATATTGCCGGCGGAGGCTACTATGCGCTGAAGATACATTTCTCCTTCACCGGTAAGTAAATCCTTGTATTTTTCTGCAAGTCTATCGCTGAATGTAGTGATTTTTCTTAGTGGTTCTTGTAAATCATGACTGGCTATATAGGCGAATTCTTCCAGTTCACGATTTGACCTAAACAACTCATCAACCTTATTTTTTAGAGCCCCTTCAATCTGCCTTTGTTCCGTAATATCCCTGATACTACCGGCAAACTTTAGCAAATTACCATCGTTATCTTTTATCACCTTACCCAGACCATGAATCAGCTTTACATTATTTTTTGCTGTTATAATCCTGAATTCCACATCCATATCACCTCCCTGTTCCATTACGGTTTTGGTGTGATTGCTAATTATGATCTTATCGTCGGGGTGAGCGAAAGAATTTACAAACTGGTAATCAATTTCCCTATTTACATCCTCAACCTCATAAATTGAGTAAACACCAGCCGACCAGAAGACCCTGTCTACATCACGTATATACTCAAATGTGCCAAACGACTCATTAGTAAATTGCTCCAGAAATAGTTCCTTGGTTTCAAAGGATGTAAATGGTGGTGTCCATTTAGAAAGGTCGGGATGAAATGTTAAGTGAAAACCCATTTCCGAAGGGTTATCGCCTAAGCTAAGAGGAGCAGCATATAAATAACAGGAAATAATTTCTCCGGTTTTAGAAATAATTCTATAGGTAAGGTACCGAAAACGAGCATCTAAACTTTCTTTTACAGTTTTAAAATGATTGGCAAATCGCACATGTTGATAAGACTCAATCAAGTTGGTGAAATACAGCCCCATTGCTAAATCGGCAGAAGTATAACCAAAAAAATAGGTGAAATGCTCATTGATATGCAGAATTCGCATATCACTTTCCCTGATTAAAAGGCTAAGGCCTGCGCCACAATTTGCAATTTTTTCATAGAGTATATGCTCTGGTATGGGTAAACTAGCATTAGAAGTATTAGGTACATTAGGTGATTGTAGTTCCATCAGTTTTTAATTAGTGTAGTGTTATTCGGATTTTCTCTAATAATAATTAAACTTACTAATTAACACAGTATCAAGGACCGTGCCGTCTAGGGCATTACTGTTTTGCTGATACTATATTCTTAATGTCTTTTCTCTTCCTTTTTTGTTTCTTAATTCTACTATTCAATGTTGAACTCTTTGAATTGCCTCATCTTATTATACAGTGTCTTTCTGTCTATATCCAATAACCTTGCTGCCCTGCTCTTATTAAAGTCAGACTGTTTAAGGGCATCGAGAATAACCTCATATTCAGCATCCATATTTGCAGTTTTGAGCCTGTTGCCGGGAGGTATATTGGCTATGTTATTATCTTTCAGATTACCTAAATTATAATCTACCCCATTCTTTACAGGTGATTCAAATTGTAGCTTAAAGAAATTAATAATTTCGAATGGCAGAGACTTAAGTTCAATATAATCGCCATCGGTAAGCAGTGTTGCTCTCTTAATTACATTTTTCAACTCGCGCAGGTTGCCATACCATACATAATTATTAAGGGCTTCATCTACTTCACAGGTAAACCCGAGTACATTCTTTCCCAACTCAAGATTTGTGAGGTTCAGGAAATGCTGCGCAAAAATCATAATGTCTTTTTTGCGCTCGCGTAATGCAGGAACTTCAATACTGAATTCATTAAACCTATGGTAAAGGTCTTCTCTAAACTTACCGGCCCTTGCAGCTTCCCATAGCTTTTCGTTGCTGGCAATTATAATTCTTACGTCTATATCAATATCCTTAATGCCACCAACCCTTCTTATTTTACGTTCCTGTACCACCCTAAGAAGGGAAATTTGGATGTCGTAGGAAAGATTACCTATCTCATCAAGAAATACAGTTCCACCATTAGCAATCTCAAGGCTACCTGTTTTTTGGCTAAGCGCACCGGTAAAAGCACCTTTTTCGTGACCGAAAAGTTCGCTACCTGCCAAATCTTTAGACAAGGCACCACAATCTATAGGCACAAAAGGCTTATCCTTTCGTTTGCTTTTTTGGTGTATTTGCCGGGCAATTTCTTCCTTACCACTGCCACTTTCGCCATAAATGATAACGCTAAAATTAGTAGGTGCTACTAATTCTATCTGCTTAATTATATTGGCAAATTCAATACTGTTGCCAGTAATATAATGACGTTCTATTTTTGCCTTATTCTTAGTTTGTATTCCTGTATGCCTTGTATTGCTTGTAGCGGTGGAGAAACTTTCAATTAACTCATCTGCCAGGGCCTTTTTAATAGTCAATAAAATTTCATCGGGAAATAAGGGCTTGGTCACATAATCGTAGGCACCCATCTTCATAATTTCTACCGCTTCTTTTACATCGCTATAACCTGTAATAAAAATGACCGGTATTTGGGGCAGAATTTCCTTTATTCTTACAAATAGTTCAATACCAGTCATATCCCCAAGCCTGAAATCACTTAAAATGAGGTCGGGCTCATACTTGCCCAAAAGCTCAATTGCTACAGTGCCACTACCTACTCCCTCAACCAAATATCCATTCCTTGTAAGGAACCTGCACAGCAACAGACACAAATCATTATCATCATCTACAACAAGTATTTTCTGCATATAACCCTAACACCGTTAAAATAGTAAAATTTAGTTTCAAGTAAAAAGTATTCAATATAACTAAAAATCAAACCATCCACTTGTTTTTTTCTCCAAAAAAACAATCTTTAAATAAAATTTGAACCAGGTAAGGCCATAGTTTCAATAAAGAAATGTGTCAAATATAACCATTTTGACCGGTAAAATTCTGATCAAAAACAATCCTTTTTTATTAGTATTATGACTAAACCAGGCCAGGAAAATATAGTCTGAGTGAAAAATGGCAAGAGCGAAAAACTAATAGCTTTTTTATGATTTTTTTTGGTCATTTACTTCGTCTAATTTCTGCCGATATATAAAATGCAGAATTATGAAAAGAAATGGAACAAATTTGTAGCACAACCCTTAGGAACATTGATTAAATATAGTATGCCATATGGCGCAGGTATTTTTCTTTTATTCAAGGCACAATCCCGACAGTCGTTGGGACGCGAATAGCAATCTATTTAATGACTTTTGTACCGTAGCAGAAAAGAGAAAGAACAAGTCAGATGGTGTACTATATTTAACCATCGTTCCTTAGCTTTGAGTTTTAATGAAAAAACGGCTTTTCATCATCAGTTTTGCATTTTGCATTTCCTTCATTTCGATGGTGGCCTTATCATTGTTTTCAGTAGATCGTTTCAGGGCTTTTACAAAATATTCAAACCAGGCTGATTATGCGAATACAGGGCTTGAAAAAATACTGAAAACTGAATTGCACCTCTATAATATAGACAGGGCAGAGCGAGGTTACATGCTTACCAAAGACACCATGTATATGCGATATCTAAGGAATAGCATAGACAGTGCATATGCTTCAATAGAATGTTTAAAAATTGAATTATCTGATAATCCCGCACAACCTGAAAATATAAAAGCACTAAATACGACGTTAGAACATAAGGTAGAAGCGGTAAATAATAATATTCATTTTGTAGATACTGCCCTCAATTCGGTTCCCTCCCGGTATTTTTATGCCAGTAGAAAGCAAAGTCAGGAAATTACGCTGAGTATCAATAAATTGCTGGAAGCAGAGCAAAAATATATTGCTAACATAGTACATGAGGAACAAATATACCAACACCTTGCTGGTGACACACTTAAATACCTCTTATTTATTTTTTGTATCATAACTCTGTTGTTATTTGTGCTGTTGATAAAAGAACTACAAGGCCGGATGAGGTTTCAGAATGAATTACAGGCCAGGGTAGTAGACCTTAAAAGGTCGCATGGCGAGTTGCAGGAGATAGCCTATGCCGCATCGCATGATTTGCAGGAACCTTTAAGGAAAATACAGGTATTCAGTAGTATGCTCCTCATGAAAAACAGCCACCTTATAGATAATGAAAGCAAATCAGTGATCAACCGAATATATACCTCGGCTGAGCGGATGCAAACCCTGATATCAGATCTGGTAAACCTAACCAGCCTTACTAAAATTGATGAAAACAAAAGCAAAGTAGACCTAAACAGGATACTTAAATTTATTTTGATTGATACAGACCTTGCTCTGAGCGAGAAACAAGCTAAAGTAGAATTGACTAATCTACCGGAAATAATGGGATATGAGGCCCAGTTAAAAATTCTTTTCAGGGCACTAATCGACAATTCTTTAAAGTTTACCAGAGAAGGGGTAGCTCCGGTTATTACATTCTCCTGCCAAATAGTTCCGGCAAGAAGTTTAAATGAGATTAATACCAATCTGGGTGACAAAAAATTACATTGTGTTACGATTAAGGATAATGGTATTGGCTTTGATAATAAATACATGGATAAGATGTTTGGCATTTTTCAGCGCCTTCATAACCAGCAATCAGAATTTGGAGGAAAGGGAATCGGCCTTGCTATCTGCCAGCGAATAATGGCTAATCATGAGGGGTATATAATTGGCAATGGAGTACCTCAGGCAGGGGCTAGTTTTAAGTTGTATTTCCCTTTAGAAAATAA